>NZ_DASRXP010000578.1:0-25125 GCF_035687465.1 Kribbella sp. | reverse complement strand
TTGCAGAGCTTGGTGGCGCCGCCGTCGATCCAGTGCACCAGATGGTGGGCTTCGCAGCTGATCGGTGGGGCACCACACACCACACAACCGCGGTCGCGGAAGTTGAGGGCTTTGCGGATATGGCCGGTCACGAAGCGCTTGGTCCAGCCGACATCCAACGGCACAGAGTTCTTACCCAAGATGAGCGGGGTGACCGCGGCGTCGCAGGCGAGCCGGCGGATCGCGGCCGCGGACAGGCCGTCGCCGTAGACCAGGTCACCGATCCCCGCACCACCGGCGCCGGAGCGCAGGTCTTCCAGGTCGGCGGTGATGGTGATGTGCGCCTTCGGGCCGTCACCATCGATGAAGCTGGGGCTGGCCGCCGCCGCAGCCGCGGTGTTCAGGACCGCCGTCAACGCGTCCGCCTGGCGCTTGTCGCGCGACCGCGGGTCCAGCTCGCCATCGACGGTCTTGTGGGGTTTCGCGCCGGCGTGGATCAGGGAGCGGAGCAGTTCGGCGTTCTCGTTGGCGAGGTAGCCGGTGAACTTGACGCCGTGGTCGGCGTCCCGGAGCGAGAGCGCTTCGCGGGCGTAGGCCTTGTCTTCGGCGGGTTCGGGGCCGTCGGTGTCGAGCAGGTCACAGGCGTACTTGGCGGCCTTCCGCAGCTCGACCGGGTTCAGGTGCGCCGCCAGCTTCACCAGCTCCTGTTCGGCGACCTCGATGTCCTCGACCGGGACCGTGTCCGGCAGCTTCTCCAACGCGGACACGATCACCTGCGCCTGCGCCGGACGAATCACCACCCGCCCCCGCACCCCAGCATCCGAGACGGCACCGCCCGCATCGATGTCCGGGTCGACGGCACCGTCCGCATCCGCGTCAGCGTCCGGGTCCGGGTCCGCGGCACCGTCCGCCTCGGCGTCCGGGGCGGCGGCGAGATCACTTTCGAGGTCGGCGTCGAGGTCGGCGTCGCTGGCGACGTGATCGTCGAGGTCGCTGCCGAGGTCTGCTGCTGGGTCGGGCAGGGCCGCGGACACGGCGGGGTATTTGGGGAGGGCTTTGGCGAGGGTGAGATCGCGGCGGACGTCGCGGGGGTGGCGGTTGTGGCGCAGCGACAACAGTTCGACGGTGTCGTGGGCTCCTAGGTCGGCGGCGTCGCCGGAGTCGTCGACGCTGGCCATGTAGTGGAGCCGGACGGTCTTCAGGCGGGCGAGCTCGGTCTCGACCGCATCGAGGACCTGCAGCCGTTCGCTGCCGGTCTTCGACCATGCCGGTCGCGCGCCCAAGATCTCCATACCCAAGACTCTAGACACTGCCTCCGACAGTTTTCGTTCGGAATGCCCTTGTCTGTAAGGGATTCCGAAGATTGTCTGAATCTTGTAGGTGGTATCGAATCAGGCCAAGTTGTCCACAGCAACCTCTGGCCTGTGGACGATCTCAAGGCTGGTCTTAAGGGCTGGTTTAGATTGGCGAGATGTTCACCGAGCAAGAGCGCGCTTCGTTGCGGGATGCGTTGGTCGCTGCCGCCCGGGCCGACGAACGGATCGGTGGAGTAGCGCTGACGGGTTCGGGCGCGGTTGGTGCCGAGGATGAGTGGTCGGATATCGATCTGGCCTTTGGCCTGGAGCATGGTGTTGATCAGTCCGAGGTGATCGCGGACTGGACCAGGATGATGTACGACGAACATGAGGTCATCCATCACACCGAGATGAGGTCGCGCGGGACGGTGTATCGGGTGTTCCTGCTGGCGAATACCTTGCAGGTGGATATTGCGTTCGCCCCGCGTGGTGAGTTCGGGGCTCGTGCGGCGACCTTCCGATTGCTGTTCGGGGAGGCTGTCGAGCAGGTGCCGTTCGGCGAGCCGGCCGCGGTCGAGCTGATCGGGATGGGTTGGCTGTACGCCTTGCACGCGCGGTCGAGTATTGCCCGCGGGAAGGTTTGGCAGGCCGAGTACATGATCAGCGGGCTTCGGGATCAGGCGCTCGCGTTGGCGTGCCTCCGCCTCGGATTTCCGAGCTCCCAGGGGCGCGGTCTCCACCTCTTGCCTCAAGCAACAACAGCGGCGCTTGAGCCTGCGCTGGTCCGGTCGGTGGATCCCACCGAACTCACCCGCGCCTTCCGCGCCGCGGTCGTAGTACTGCTGGCTGAGGTCGAGCTGGTCGAGCCCGCCGTCGCTGCCAGGCTTGAAGGTCCGCTACGGGAGCTCGCGCGGTAGTCCGGGTCGTTTCGGGGCTGGGGCATGCTGGGGGTATGGCTGAGACAGAGGTACCCGAAGCGCAGGTCGGTGATGTGACGTTTGGTCTGGCGTGGGATCTGAGGGATGGGAGCCTGCGGGGCGAACTGGAGGCGGTCAACGTCAGTGACCACCCCGTCCGTCTCTCCGGCAAACCAGGTTTGACGCCTGTTGGCACGGATGGACGACCGCTGGAGGCGGATACGGCGGTGACTCTGGAGATGCGGCACCCCGGCTACGTCGACCTAAAACCCGGGGAACGGGCTAAGTCGCCGGTCGGGTGGGGCGGCTGGGATGGGCCTCCGGCCAGCGGGAAAGTCGTCGTTCGGTGGGAGGGCGGCGAAGCGGAGGTGGAGGCCACCGGGCCCCTCCAGCCGGAGTCCCACGGCCCCGCCACCAACCTGTACAGCTCGTGGTTCTCCCGAGTCGAATGACCGGTAGTCAGGCTTGTGGTTTGGGGAGGGTGCGGGAGGTGTAGGCCAAAATCAGAAAGGCGAGCAGGCCCAGGATCAGGTGGGAGTTGCCTGGGATTGATTGCCAGAAGGTCCAGCTCAGTTCCCTGTCGTCGCGGTAGGGGACCCACCAGATCGACCTGAGGACGAAGAGGCCGTACCAGAGTGCGCCTGTGATCACTGCCGCGCGCCCGCCCCACTGGCGGTGTACTGCGCGGATCAGGCTGACGCCGAGGGGGATGATCCAGACCCAGTGGTGACTCCATGACACCGGTGAGGCGTACAGGACAGCGAGTGCCATCACGGAGATCGCCGTCACGCGCTCACCGGCCAGCCAGTACCGCCGGGCCAGCCAGAGCACCAGCAGGCCGAAGATCGCCGACAGGACGAACCACACCGGCTCGACCCACGACGCCTCGTCCCCGAGCCGGCTCAGGAAACCCATGAAGGACTGGTTGGCGGTGTAGGCCAGACCGCCGACCCGGTTCGCGTTCCGGATCACCACTGTCCAGTATTCCCAGGACTGGTTCGGTACCACGGCGAAGCCGATCGCCATCGTCGCCAGCAGCCCCAGTACTGCGTTGCGGAACGCCCGCCACTGCTTGGTGATCAGCAGGAAGGCCAGGAACGGCAGCGGCGTCAACTTGATCCCGATCGCGACGCCGACCCAGAACCCGCGCCATTTCGCCCCGCTCGGCCGGACCAGGTCGAGCAAGATCATTGCCGTCAGCAACAGGTTGATCTGGCCGAACTGGATCGTCTGCCAAACCGGCTCCAGCAGCAACGATGCAGCAGTCAAAGCAGCCAGTACTGCGATGCGCCGGTTGCGCCAGGTCTCCGGGAGCAGGGTCCACGCGGTCGCCGGGAGACTGGTACGCCAGATCGCGGCGATGCAGAGCACCGAGATCGTCGTCCAGACGACCAGCGCGACTCCCCATGGGACGGCCGCCAACGGCACCATCGCGATCGCGGCGAACGGTGGGTAGGTGAAAGGCAGACCGGAGCCCGGCAGCTGCGCGTCGTACAGGGAGGCGCGGTCGAGCAGGACCGAGCCGCCCATCCGGTAGACGCGCAGGTCGATCATGCCGTCGAAAAGGCCGTACGCCCAGGCGCCGAGGGTGACCAGCGCGGCGCAGCCGAGGATCGCGGCGACCAGCCAGCGGGGGTCGACGGTCCGGGAGGTGGGGCTGGGATGCGGGGCCACGGTCACGTCAGATCGACCCCGAAGAGCGACTCCAGCTCGCGCCGGGTCTCGTCGTACGAGGTGTGGTGGATCGCGGTCATGCCCAGCGCGCGGGCACCCTCGACGTTCAGCTCCAGGTCGTCGACGAAGACACAGGCGGCCGGCTCGAGCCCGATCCGCTCGGCGGCGAGCAGGAAGATCTCCGGCTCCGGTTTGCGCAGCCCGACCTCGCCGGAGATGACGATGTCGTCGAACATGCCGTCCCAGGTCTCGCGCGGGTAGGTGTTGCCCCAGGAGTTGGACAGCAGCGCGGTCTTGATGCCGTGCGCCCGGGCCCGCCGGATCAGCGCGGACATCTGCGGCTGGTGCTCGAAGTGCGCGAACATCCGCTCGATCAAGCCCTCGGCCGGGACCGGGGTGCCGTCGCGGCGGATCAGCACCGCGGCCAGCTTGCGCTCGAAGTCCGGGACCGCGATCTGGCCGCGCTCGAGCGCGTGGATCGGGTTCAGCTCGGCCTCGGCGGGGGTCGCGCCCAGCCAGTCGACGATCGCCTGGAAATAGGCGTCGAAGTCGAGGTCGTCCAGCTCCGCCCAGCGCCCCAGCGCGATGTCCAGACCGTCGGTCAGTACGCCACCCCAGTCCACCAGCAGGCCGCGCAGCTCGGGCTTCTCGTCAGGCATGCGCGCAAGACTACTCAGGACATGAACCCGCGATCCGAGCGCGGGTTAGTCCGCGTATTCGATGGTCACGTCGCCCGAGGAGGTTTTCGCGTTGATGGTCCGGGTGGACGCCGGGTCGATCTTGACCTCGGCCGACTCGTCGCCGGAGGACGTGTCGGTGTCGACCTTGTAGGTCTCCGACCCGGTCGGCAGTACTACGGTCACGTCGCCCGAACTCGTCTCCGCCTGTACGGAGGTCGGCGCAGTGCGAAAGGTGAGCTCGAGGTTGCCCGAACTGCTCTCCGTCGTCACCGAGGACGCGGTCAGATCGCTCGCCTCGAGGTTGCCGGAGCTCGAGTTCATCGTGAGCGCGCCGCCGACCTTGCTCGCCTCGATGTTCCCCGAGGTCGTCTTCAGGGTGGCGCCACCCGGCAGGTCCGACACCTTGAGGTCGCCGCTGCTGCTCTCGATCGTCACCTTCAGGTCCCTCGGGACGGTCACCACGTAGTCGGTGTCACAACCGAAGGACAGGAACCCGCAGCCGGTGTCGCGGATCTCCAGCTTGCCGTCCTCGTACTTCTCCCCCGGGTCCGCCCCGAACACGTTGCGGGAGAACTTCCGGTCCACGGTGATCTCCCGGACGTCGCCGGAGCGCAGTTCCAGATCGGCGGAGCCGGAGTCGATCGCCAGCGCTGTGCCCTGCACCGGGTAAGCGTCCTGGCTCGTCTTGGTGTCCTCGGTCAGACCGGTCAGAGCCCAGTACCCGCCGCCCAGGATCAGCGCGACCGAGATCGCGATGCCATACCTGCGCTCCGTGCTCATCGTGCCGCCCGGCCGGCTCTGCACCTCGGACATCGCGAACTCCCCCTGGCATTCCTGGTGACGTTGCGTCAACCCTGGCACATCCCGGGGCTCTTGTCGGTGGGGTTTTACCCCCAAATCAGCTGAGGCGGTCCCTGATGACCCCGGTCGCCAACTGCTGCAAGGACTTGCGGAGTTTGCTGGATTTGGCGGCCTCGGCGAGGCTCCTGCCGTGCGACAGCGCCGCGTCACACGCCGCCTGGTCGAACGGCAGCAGCGCGGCAGCCTGTACTCCGGCGTACCGGTTGAGCGCCTCCGCGACGGCATCGGCCGGCGAGCTCCCCAATGACCCTGAGCGAACCCTGTTCACCACGACCCGGGTGGTCGCCGACGGCACGACCGCGCGGAGCTCGTGCAACGCCCTGATCAGCCGGGTGAGACCGACGGGATCGGCTGACCCGACCACGACCACCTCGTCGGCCTCCTCCAGCGTGGCCAGGGTCGCGCCGTTCCGCCGGGGCGCGAGGGTGTCGAAGGAGATCTCCTCGTCGCTCTCGATGCAGAAGCTCACATCGACCACTGTGCAGGGCGCGAGCAACCGTGCCGTCGCCCAGACGGATTCGATCGCGGTCGGCCGCAACTCGGTCCAGCGGTCAGCGCGGCTGAGCCCGGTGAGCACCAGCATGTGCGGCGCCACCTGCCGCGCGTGCCGGGCGAGCACCTCCACGTCCAGCGATCCACCGCTCGCAGAGCGTGCCGCTGCAGCGAGTCCGGAGGTCTCGTCGAGCATGCCGAGCAACTGAGCCACAGTGCCGCCGTACACGTCCGCATCCGCGAGCAGCGTGGACACTCCTCGTGCAGCCAACTCTGTGGCCAACCCGACCGCGACCGTACTGCGCCCCGGCGCGCCCGTGGGTCCCCAGACGGCGATGAGCCGGCCTGATCCCGAGCGCAGGTCGTACCCGGCTTGCTCAGGGTTCGCGACCATCGAACCCGAGAACGGCACGAACCCGCCCGCGAAGTGCGAGACGGTCGCCGGCGGCCCGGACTCCACGGCGTCGACGATCGCGCGGCCGAGGTCCTCGCCGCTGACATCGGCCGGGAGGATCCGCTCGATCCCCATCCGGCTCAGCCTGTCCTCGCCGCCACTGGGCTCGCCGGTGTCCGACGGGTCAACCAGAGCGAGCACTGCGATCTGGCGAGCATGCAGGGCCGCCACCGCGTCAGAAGTGAGCCTGGGCAGGTCTTCCGCGAGCAGGACGGCCCGGGCCTGTCCGCTGGCGGCCGCAGCCATCACGTCGGCGATGTCCACACATCTGCGGACGATACGAATCCCGGGTGCTCTTTCGGCGCGCCGTACGACGTCGGCCTCCCACGGTGCACCGGTCACCGCGAGGAGGACAGGAACCGCCATCAGCGGCCCCGCCGGACGAGCAGTGGTTCGCCGGTGCTCATCGCTGCCAGTGCCGCGGGCAGCTTGGGCAGGTCGGCAGGATCCAGCCCGATCAGCACCTGCCGTCGGGCCGTGCTGCCGGAGACTCCCTTGACCGCATCCACCTGCACAACCCGGACTGTGTCCCAAAGCTTCTTCGCAGGTTCCTCTGGTGACTTGGGGATGATCCAGACGTCGACCTGGTCGCCGGCCGCGCTGTCGCCGGGCAGGTGTCCTGCTGCGATCGACAGCGGCAACTCCGTACGGTCGTTGTCCGCCTGCGTCACGGCTGCCTGGCGCGGCACGAATTCACCGGCCTTGACCGCGCGGACGATCACCAGACCCTTGAGATCCGCTTCAGCGTCGACGTACTGCCCCGCGGCCTCGTTGCTGGTGAACCGCACTCGCACGGTGGTCAGATCGTCGCTGGTCAGCTTGGTGCCGGCCGGAAGATCCCGCTCGGCGGCCCAGATCGCCGTGGTGTCGTCGGCGGACGAGAGCAGCCTGGCGCCGACCAGTGCGGTGATCGCGACCAGCAGCACACCGAGGACCAGCCGTCCGTCCTTCCAGCGCGCGCGGCGACTGCGCTGCGTCGGAGTTGACGGCGCGGCGAACCCACTGCGCACCTGAGTGTCCACCACGGTCTGACTCTCCCCTGTGATCTGTCGATCGCGCTCCGAGACCGACATTCTGCCGTGTCCGGGGTCCGGCCGCCGCCACTCATCCACAGGGAGCCAGGCACTGGGGACAAACGGACTCATCCGCAGGCCAACCGTGGCAAACTAAAGGAATGCCGGCACCGCGCTTCCTGCAGCTCTCCGACGTCGCCGAGGTGCTGAACATCTCGGCCAACCAGGTCTATGCGCTGGTCCGCCGCGGTGACATCCCGGCCGTGAAGATCGGCGGCCGCGGACAGTGGCGGGTCGAGTCGGCCGAGCTGGAGAAGTACATCGAGCGGCTCTACACCGAGACCAAGCAGTTCATCGACTCCCACCCGTTCGGCGAGGAAGCCGAACAGACCGAGGACGTCAACGGCTGACCCGCTCGGCCTCCAGCCGGCTGCTCAGCGGCGGCGGACGGCGGTGAGGGTCTGGGTGGGGACCAGGCGGTTGTTGTAGACCTCGGTACGGCGGCGCGGCGCGTCCAGCGGGTGCTCCGCGATCTCCAGGAAATCCGCGCCGACCCGGTCGATCGTCCCGGTGACGGGATGTCCCACGCCGAACAGCGTGACCGGCGAACGATCCCGGGCGATCCCCCGCAGCAGATGCGCCAGCCCCAACTTCGCGGCGACCGCGCCCTCGGCCGGCTCCGCCCACGGCCCGAGCCCGTGCACCGCGGTGAGCGCCGCGGCCGGGATCAGCCATTCCTCGGAGCGCTCCGCCTCCAGCAGCAGGCAGTCCTTGCCGACCCTGGCCAACTCGCCCTGGACCGGCTCGGCGTGGGTCAGTTCGACGCGGATCACCGTCCCGACCGCGCCGCGGAGCCGGTCGAGCACCGTGAACTTGGCGACCTCCGCGCGGATCCGGTCCGCGACCTCGCCGTACAGGTCGCCCTCCTGAAGCGCGTCGAACTGGGACTCCAGGTCCTCGAACAAGGCATCCAGACGCATGCCCGCGAACCTACCGGCCGCAGCGGTCCATCAGCACTCTCCGTGCTGGCGCTTGACGCTCGGTAGCGACACACTTCGCGATTTCGACTTGCCAAACCCTAGCGAGGACGGTCTATATTGATCAAGCCAAAGCAAACTAAAGCAAACTCATAGATCAGGGCCGAAACTGAGGTGAATGCGATGATCCGGGGACTGAAGGGACTGCTGGCGCTCAGTGCTCTAGCCGGGCTGGGGCTGGCACTCCGGTGGGCGACCGCCGGCATCGTCGCGGCGTCCACCGCTGAGGACCTCACCTCGATGGCATCACTGGCAGTTGGCGCCGTCGCCTGGGTCGCCTATGTCTGGCTGCTGGTGGCGGTCCTCGCGACCGTGCTCGAGCAGGTACCAGGGGCAGTCGGCCGAGGTGCGTCGGCCGTGGAGGCTCGGATCACCTCGCAGGGCGCCCGCACCCTGCTCCGGTCGACTCTTGGAGTGGCAGCCGTCGCGCCGCTGACCTTCGGGGTGGCACATGCGACACCCGGGGAGGGGCCGCACCAGCCGGAATCACAGCAGCGCGCTTGGACGTCGGTGGAACAGCCCTCGACGCTGCGGCTCGGGGACTCCCCTGCCGACTGGCGCGTGACCGAGAAGGCATCGAGCCTGCAGTTGAACGGACAACCCGCCCGTACGACGAACCCGGGCACCGAGCGCGTCGCAGTACCGCAGAAGCCGGCGGAGCAGCCCGAGCCCGGGGAACAGCGGGTGGGGGTGCCGGATCGGCCTACCCAGGGGGCGCCGACTCGCTACACCGATCTCGGCTCCGGCCAGCAGGTCCGGCCTACGACTCGAGCAGTCGCGGCCGGGGACTCGCTCTGGGCCCTTGCCGCGGCCGAGCTCGGCCCGAACGCCACCGCCGCGACTGTCGCGGCGCGGTGGCCGCAGTGGTACGCCGCCAACCGGGCCGCGATCGGCTCCGACCCCGACCTCATCCTTCCCGGCCAGGTGCTCCGGATCCCGGCGCCCGCCGATCAACCCGTGCCGCCTACCCACCAGGAGAAGTGACATGAGTCAGCACCCGAAACTCGTCGCCGTCCGACCACTGCCGGAAGAGGATCCTGTCGCCCGGCCGATCCCGATGACTCAGGGCGCGTTGGCGCTCCGCTACCAGGACGAGCCCGAGCTGCACGCAGTACCGACGACCCGCGAGCTGCATGCCGTACCGACTCCCTGTCAGTTGCATGTCGTTCCGTCGCCGCCGGTCCTGCGACTGGTTCCCAAAGGTCCTTCGCTGCCGGATGCGCAAGCGTGGGCGACCCGCCTCGTGCAGGCGCTGGCCGAGGTACTGGCCGGCGATCGTCCGATCAGCCAGCTCGTGCGCTGGACGGATGCAGTCGTCTTCACTGATCTCAACCGCCGGGTTCGCGTCCTCGGGCTGACGACCACCGCCACCGCACGCGGAGCCAAGGAGCGCAGCGCGGTCCGCTCAGTGCACGTGTTCACCCCGACGGCAAGGGTCGCGGAGATCGCTGCGCACGTGCGGTACGGCAATCGCTCCCGCGCGATGGCCCTCCGGCTCGAGGTCCACCGCGGCCGCTGGGTCTGCACAGCTCTGGAGATCGGCTGACCTCCGGCAGCTCGGCGTCTGACAGGACCACCGGATGAACTGTCGGTGGGCGACGGCAGACTGGGGTTTGTGTCTGAGGTCGGGGTTCCGTACCGGGAGCGTGCTGCGCGCGTGCCTGGTGCTGTGCTCTGGACCCGTACGCCGGCGGACAGCGGCGAATTCCGGATCCTGCCCGACGGGGTGCATGGATCTCCTCTGGATCGAGGGAGAGTTGCTCGTCGCCGGGCCCGATACGCGCGCCTACATCGGATCGTCCGCACCTGGAGTTCGGCATGCGGCGCTCCGGTTCGCGCCGGGGACAGCGCCGGGGTTCCTCGGCGTGCCGGCGCGGGAGCTCCTCGACGCCCGGGTGCCGTTGGCTGACCTGTGGTCGCCGGGGCGGAGCCGACGCCTCGCCTCGCGGATCGGGACTGCGGCGGATCCGGCGCTCGCGCTGGAAGACGCGGCCGTCGGGTTGTTCGACGCGCCGCCCGATCGTTTGGTGATGCATGTACTCCGCGGCGTCCGGCGGGGCATCGAAGTACGGGTGCTGGCGAGCAAGGTGGGGTTGAGCGAACGGCAGTTGCACCGGCGTTGCCTGGACGCGTTCGGCTATGGACCGAAGATGCTGGACCGGGTCCTCCGCATGAACACGGCCCTCGACCGAGCCCGAACCGGCCTCCCCCTGGCCGAAGTAGCAGCCCGAACCGGCTACGCCGACCAGGCCCACTTCACCCGAGACGTCAAAGCCCTCACCGGCGTCCCACCCCGCACCCTCCTCGCCTGAGCCCAAACCCCACCGACCGCCGCCTGCGCCCTCCCACCCCCGCACAAGCCGCGCGCCTTCACACCGCACTCCCGCCTGTCAGGTCGGCCTCGCTGACCGTTGCGCGTGACACCATTGGGGCTTATGAGCCTGTTCCGGCCTGGGGCCGGTGCCCGTACGGCGACCTTGCGGCACAACCCGCTCAACCAGGTGACGGCAGCCGTCGAGCGGATCACCGATCCCACCGGTCAGACCCTGATCCGCAAGGAGCTGCGCCGCCCCACTCAACCAGGCCTCGGACCCTGGGGAGCCTCCACCGATCCGCGGCACTGGAACTACTGGCGCCGCGAGCTCGAGGTCTACCAGGACAAGGAACTGCACCTACAGCTGAACGATGCCGGCCTGGTCCTCCCCGAGGCCGAGGTCGAGGAGCACGCGAGCGGCGCGGTGCTCTACCTCGAGGACATCAAAGGTCTAGCCGGCACGGAGTTCGCGCTGGCCGACCATGCCGCCCTCGCCCGTGCGTGCGGACGCTGGCAGTCGCGACCAGCACCTGATAGGCCCTGGACCTCGACCGGCTTCCTCCGGCAGTACTCCACCACCCGCGACGTTCCGTGGCAGCTCCTCGAGGATGACGACGCCTGGCACCAGCCGCTCGTCGCCGACAACTGGCCACCCGTACTACGAACCGCCTGGGCCCGGCTGGTCGCCCATCGCCACGAGCTGCTCTCTCTGACGGAACAGTTGCCAAGGGCCCGCTGTCACCTGGACCTCTGGGTCTGCAACGCGATCCGGCGGCCAGCCGGCGAGATCGCCTTGCTGGACTGGGCGTTCACCGGTGACGGCGCCCTGGGCGAGGACATCGGGAACCACATCCCCGACGCCGTCTTCGACCTCTTCTGGCCGGCCGAGCGTCTCCCCGAACTCGCCGAGACCTGTATCGACAACTACCTCGAAGGCCTCCGGGAGGGCGGCTGGCGAGGCGATCCCCACCAGGTCCGCCTCGCCGTGATGGCGTCAGCCGTCAAGTACGCCTGGCTCCTGCCGAACCTGCTCGGCCGCGCCGCCGAGAAATCCCACCAGGCGTACCACCAGCAGGCCGACAGTCAGCACCTCTTCCACCAACGCGGGCAGGCCCTGGCCTTCGTCGCCGACTGGTGCGCCCAGGCCCTCAACTCATCACCACGGTGAAGCCGCCTGGGAGAACAGAAGCAACGGAAGCACCCGTGTGGCGAGAGCGGAGCTTGCCAGTCCGGTCATAGCTGGAGATCACAGCAGAACCTGGGTCAAGGGGGTAAGTCCGAGGGTGGGAGTCGACGCTTGTCAGGAGGATGCCTGAACCGGACGCAGTCGACAGCTGCAGACGTGAGATCAGCGGGATCAGCAGCAGAGCATCCACTCGGACTTCCTTGCCCTCAGCAACCGCCGCCAGTTGGGTCGCATTGACGGCCAGCGAACCAGTGAGGGTGATCGGAAGCAGTGCGCCGGGAGCGGCCGAGACGCCTTGAGGCCCGCCGGCGCCGTGCTTGATGGACCCAAGACTGCGCGCGCCAGACGTCCAAGTCGTGCGCCCGGCGTTGCGATCGGCAACAAGATCGACCACGGGGAGGACGAGCCGCGGTTGAGTTGACGCCGGCAGACTCCAGGTTGCGGATGCTCCAGACGGTAGCGAGATGTAGGAGCCGTTGCTCCATTGGGATTCACCAGTCCAAGCAGATGGCGGCGTCACCACACTGCCGCCCGTTAGCTGCGCCGACTCCGCTTCGACTACCTCCATGCCCGATCGACTCTGCGATCCCGAGCCCAACTGCTGAGCCAGGCGCGCCAGCGAGGATGACGAATCCAGCGCGAGCATGGAGAGCAGGCCGTGGATGGTGGACTCGGCACCTGAGTTGCGGTTGATCACGCCGTCGCCGGAGATGCCGTCGTAGGTACGCCCGGTCGACGGGTCGTACATGGCCGACTTCGCGCGGTTGGCACCGAAGTACCAAGCGGCGACGAAGGCGGCGACTTGCCGCAGGCCGGGGCGATCAGCCGCCTCGGCGACTGCGAGAAGACCTTGCAGTCGGGCGTCCACGCCGTACGCGATCTGCGTGCGGTCGATGGGTGCCGGGAGCCAGCCGTTGTCGGGGCCACCTGCAGTCATCAGTAGTGGAGTGAACCCGGCTGCGTCGCCGATAGCGGGCTCCAGCAACCGCGACGAGCGCAGTACGGATGAAGCTGCGGCGAGGGCCGATGGCATCTGGGCACCCCAGGCATGCCAGTCGGAGATCGACTCGCCCCAAGGCAGCAGCGCGCGGAACGGCCAGGTCCGGCTGTCCCCAGCGCTCATAGCGGCAACGGCCTCGGCAAACCGCTCCAAAGCTCTCCTAGCAGCAGATGATCCTCCAGCAGACACATAGGCCGACAAGCCCAGTACTGCTTCAGAAGTAGCGTCCGCACCGGCCACGATCAACCAGGCAGGGACCCGACGACCATCGACGACATTCCACTGCCCGTAGCGAACCAGCACCTGCCGCTCCAAGGCAGCAATGGCCAACTCGAGCCGAGCCCGCAGGAAGGCGGCAAACTTCGAGTCCACCCCACGGAAGGCCGCGTACCCCTCACCAAAAGCCCACACCGTCCGCGCCAACCAGTACGACGCCGCGGAGTCCGACGGGTCCGGCAGTTCGACTGGTTCGGCACTGGGGTTGAGCGTCCCGTCCGGCTGCATCCACAGCACCACGTTGCCGGACCGCGGACCGCTAGTAGTCGTCTGCAGGAACGCCAGCCCTCGCAGCAGCCCGTACGCCGCGTCGCGGCTATGCCTGTCTCCAAACGCCTTGAAGTGACGCAGGTAAACCACGGCAGCGCGAGCAATGTCGTCCGCGTTGTAGGCGCCCTGCCCGTAGGTATTCGTAGCAGGGTCGTAGGTACCACCACCGATGCGGGCGTAGGACCCGTCGTCCCGACGATCGGCGTACGTCCACAGCACCCCGACAGGGCCGGACCCGTAGGTCGAGTGACCACTAGCAGCCGGCGGCGACACCGTAGTACCGAGGTAGTCGAGATGGGCGAGGTTAGTCAGCCGCTCACCCACAGCAGAGGCAGGCAGGGAAATGCGGGAAGCGGCGGCGAGGGCGACAGCCCCACCGAGGACGGTTCGGCGGGAGGCGGTCATGAAGACCGGTCCAGCCTGGCTACGCCGATCTTGGCGTCGGCCATGCCGTAGAAAACGTAGTGCACGCCATCGACCTCCTCGATAGCCGTCGGGAACACGACGTTCCCGACGGTGCCGATCCGTTCTTCCTCGGTCTCGGGCACCAGGATCGGCTCGGCCGTCCGGTCGATCACCCGGGTGACGTCCGCGGGATCGAGCAGCAGCGCCCCGGCCGCGTAGCTGACCTTCTGCGTCGTCGGATCGAACCCACGAGGCTGCTCCCCCGTCACCCCGTGGTGGATCACCAGCCAGCCCTCCGGCACCCGCAGTGGCGCCGGCCCCGCGCCGATCTTCAGCTCCTCGAACGGGTACTCCGACATCGCCACCAGCCGGTGGTCCCGCAGATGCACGAGATTCCGCAGATCCCTCTCGACCTCGGCCACCGGCACGAACGACACCCAGATCCCCGGCCGGTCGTCCTTGATCCCGGCCGGCAGGTGGATCCCCTCACCCTCGCGGAACCAGCCCAGGTCCCACATCGGCCGATGCAGCATCGCGTACGCCGGTTCGCCGTCCGGCCCGGGGACGGGCTCGGGAAAGAACACCGTGTCCTTGTTCGGGAACAGGTTCAGATCCGTGTCGAGATCGGGCTGGTACTCGAAATGAAGCGGTCCCAACCGGGTCCACGTCCGCAGATCCTCCGACACCGCGAGAGCCGGCTTCGGCCCGAGCGGCCCGTACGCGACGTACGTCATCACGTGCTTGTTCAGCGAAGGAATCCAGGTGACGCGTGGATCCTCGACCCCCGCGTTGTTGAGGCCGCGCTCCCACCCTTCGTCAGGTGCGAGCACGATTCCTTCCCGGCGCACCCCGGTCGGCACGCCGTCGGTCAGCTCGACCTCGGCCAGCCCGATCCGCGAGACATTGCCTCCAGCAACCAATCTGGGCAGCAGGTAGAGCTTGCCGTCGGGAGTGTGGCCGCTGGCGGGATTCAGCACTCCCTCGCTCTCGAAGTCGTTGCCCGGCTCAGGCGTCATCAGCACACCGACGCGCGTCAAGGTATAGGGAACAGTCACAGCAACTTGCCTTTCTGAAAAGGTCTAGCCCTTGACCCCGGACTCGAGGCTGGAGGAGATGAAGCGGCGCTGGAAGATGATGAAGAGCGTCACCGCGGGTGCGGCCAGCACGCAGGCGCCCGCGAGCACGGCACCGAAGGGGTTCGCGGCTCGCGCCGACACGGTGGTCAGATAGTTCGACAACGACACCGCCAACGGCTGCAGATCCTGTTGTTTGGTGATCAGGAACGGCCAGAGGAACTCGTTCCACGGGCCGATGAAGGTCATCAGTACTCCGGTCAGCAGGGCTGGCTTCACCAACGGGACGGCGATCCGCCAGAGGATGTTGAGCTCACCGGCACCGTCGATCCGGGCCGCGTCGAACAACTCCTCCGGCAACTGCAGGAAGTACTGCCGGAACACGAACACCGCCGTCGAGTTGATCGCGAACGGCGCGATCATGCCCAGATAGGAGTCGGCCAGTCCGTAGCTGCGCACGATCAGCACATACAGCGGGATGGTCAGCAACTGGAACGGGACCACCTGGACCAGCAGCATCAGGCTGAACACCGCACCACGACCGCGGAACTGCAGCCGTGCCAGCGCGTAGCCCGCAAGCACTCCGAAGACCAGCGTGCCGAGGATGACCCCGCCGGTGAAGACACCGGAGTTCAGCAACGACCTGCCGAGATTGATCTCGGCGTTGATCTCCGAGTAGTTGTGCCCGGTCAGGTTGCCCGGATCCGGGAAGGCACCCCTGATGGACGGGTCCGGCTCGGTCTGCAGACTGCCGACCAGCATGTAGTAGAAGGGGAACAGGAACACGAAGGCCCCGGCCAGCAGGGCGAGGAACCGCCACGGGATTCTCATCGGCCTTCCCTCCCCACGAAGCGACGTTCGATCAGGGCCAGCAACAGGACACCGATCACCAGCAGTACTCCGATCGCCGAGCCGACGTCAGGGTTTCCCTGCTCGATGCCGCGCTGGTACATGATCAGCACCGGCGAGGCGGAGGCACCGTCAGGACCACCGCCCCCGGTGAGCAGATACGGCTCAGTGAAGAGGTTCGCCCCGGTCACCGTGGCCAGCAGGACGACCAGCGTCGTGGCCGGCCGTACTCCTGGCACGGTGACGTTCCAGAACGACTTCAACCGCCCGGCACCATCCATCGAGGCTGCCTCGTAGAGATCCTTCGACACGTTCTGCAACGCGGCGAGGTAGAGCAGGATGAAGAAGCCGAGCTGCTTCCAGGTCACATAGATCGCGATCGTCGGCATGGCCAGCTTCGAGTTCACCAGCCAGGACGGGTCAGGTGCGAGCGGTCCCAGCACGCGATTGACGAGGCCGTCTGCGTTGAACAGGAACAGCCAGACTCCGACGACCGCGACACTCGCCGCCACGTATGGCACGTAGTAACTGACTCGGAAGAACGTGCGCCAACGGATCGCACTGTTGAGCGCGAAGGCCAGCACCAGCGACAGTCCGACGGTCAGCGGCACGTTGATCAGCAGGAAGATGCCGACGTTCCCGAAGGCTCGCCGCACGGCCGGGTCCGACAGCACCGCGGCGTAGTTGTCGAACCCGACGAACGGCCGGTCCACGATCGCACCCGGTGCGGTGAAGAAGTAATCGTGGAAGGACATGTACACCGCGAACCCGAGCGGATAGGCGAAGATCGCCGCCAGGAACACGAGGTACGGCGTCACGAACGCGGAACCGATCGGGTGCTTGCCGAAGACCCCGCCCAGCAGCCCGCGCCGGCGGGTCGGTGGCGGTTGGCCACCGGCCCGCTCGACCCGGCGCGGACTCAGGACTCGCTGCTGACTCATGACTGGGCAGCGAGCTGATCGACCTTCTGGGCCGCTCCGTCGAGGGCGGCGCCCGGGTCCTCCTGACCGAAGATCACGGACTTGGAGTAGGCGTCCCGGAAGTTCTGCCAGATGGTGATCGAGTTCGGCACGTTCGGCACCTCGACGGTGCGCGCTGCCTGGTCCGCGAACTGCTTGTAGTCCGGGTTCTTGGCGAAGTACTCCGGGTAGGTGCCGGCGACGTCGGCGCGCAGCGGCATCTGGCCACTACCTTCCAGCAGCTTGCCGTCCTGCTCCTTGCTGCTGGCGAACTTCAGCACATCCCAGGCGGTGCCGCGGTTCTTGCAGGCCGAGTACATCGCGACGTTCTTCGCGTCGCTGAAGGTGTAGGTCTCCGCCGCGGGCTTACCGGCCGACGTCGGCACCGGTACTGCGCCCCACTCGACCTTGCCCTTGTACGTCGCGATCGCCCACGGACCGACGATCGCCATCGCGGCCGTCCCGTCCACGAACGAGTCGCCGGTGTACTTCTCCTGCGACGCCAGCTTGTCGGCGTACAAGGTGCGCCAGAAGGCGGCGACCTTCTTGCCCTCCTCCGAGGCGAACTGCGACTTGCCGTCGGCAACGAGCTGCTTGCCACCGGTCTCGGCCGCGAAGAGCGGGTAGAAGTCGAACCAGGACTGGAAGAATTCGTTGCTCGGCGCCGGATAGATCGCGAACTTCGCGCCCTTGGCGGCGACCACCTTCCGCGACGTGGCGAGGAATTCGTCGTACGTCGACAGCGGGGGCTTGACGGTGTCAATGCCCGCCTTGGCGAAGGCCAACTTGTTGTAGAAGATCATCACCGGGTTCGCCTTCCACGGCAGCTGGTAGTACTTGCCGTCGGTCGACTTGTACTGTTCCGCGGACTTGCCGGTCCGGCTCTCGACGTACGACTTGCCGTCGGCGAAGCTGTCGAGCGCCACCAGGCCACCCTGCTTCTGAAACTGCGAGACGGACGCGGGCGAGGTGTTGAAGATCAGGCAGGGCGCGTTGCCCGCGGTGATGGCCGCGCCGATGACCTCCTCGGAGCTCTTGCCGGTGGGGATCTCCTGCGCGGTCACCTTCTGGTCCGGATGCGCGGTGTTCCAGGCCGCCACCATCTGCTTGCCCCAGGCAACTTCTTCCTTGTTGTTCGACATCCAGATGGTGATCTCGCCGCGCGCCGTGGCGGCCGCGTCGGCATCACCGCCGCCGTCGGAGCCGCCGCAGGCGACCGTAGTACCGGCCAGGCCGAGCGCGAGCAGCGCGGCCGTGAGCTTCTTTCGTTTCATGACTCCTCCATCGGGTCAGTGCACTGCAGGGGTGGCGGTGGACCGCCGGATGACCAGACGGGCCGGTGGCAGTTCCACGTCGGCCACCTCGCCCTGGTCGTCGATGAGCTGGTTGAGTGTGCGTGCGGCCGCCTCGCCGAAGCGATAGGGATCGGCGCGCACAGTGGTCAGGCCGGGGTGGACGAACTCGGCCAGTTCGCTGTCGTCGAAGCCGGCCACGCTCAGGTCGCCGGGCACGGTGAGCCCGGCCTGCTGGGCGGCGCCGAGGCCGGCGATCGCCATCCGGTCGTTCGCGTAGACGATCGCTGTCGGTCGATCCGGCAGGTCGAGCAGCCGCCGGGTCGCCTCGATCCCGCCGGCGGCGGTGAAGTCGCTGACCTCGATCGCCACCGGCTCCAGACCGGCCTCGGCCAGCGCCGCCTTGAACGCCGCGGTGCGGGTCGTCGCATGTACGAACGCCGGCGGACCGGCGACGTGCGCGATCCGGCGATGCCCGAGGCCGACCAGGTGCTCGACCACAGCGATGGTCCCCGGGCGGTCGTCGAGACAGACCGCCGGGAACGGCGAGGTGCCCTCCGGCCGATTCAGCGTGACCGCGGGCAGTCCGAGAGAGGTGAGTAGTTCGATCCGCGGGTCGTCGTGCCGGAGGTCGGACACGAACACGCCGTCGACCCGGCCGTCCTGGGCCAGCCGCCGGTAGCCGGCCGCCTCGTCCTCGCCCGGTGTCACAACCTGAAGGACCAGCGCCTGGCCGCGTGGCGCGAGCACGCTCTCCACGCCGGCGATGAACGCCGGAAAGAACGGGTCCGATGACAAGACAGCCGGATCCCTGGTGATCACGAGCCCGAGCGCGAACGCCTTCGAAACCGAGAGCGACCTGGCCCGGTTGCTGGGCCGCCAGCCGAGGTCGTCGGCGGCCGCGAGGATCCGGTCGACGGTCGTCTGGGCCAGCCCGGGCCGCCCGTTCAAAGCGAACGAGACAGCACCCTTGGACACCCCGGCCCGGGACGCCACATCCGCGATCGTCGGCCGCGCTTTGCTCATCAACGTCCTCTGATCTGAGGGTTTAAACCGGTTTAATCGCTCACTAAACCGGTCCAAACCCGCGTCGTCAAGGGTTCAGCGTCAGTTGCGCAGTAACGCGCTTTCCGAGGCTTTCCAAGCACTCGTCTGCAGATTGCCTTGACGACGACCACTCCACTGGCTTAACTGGTCCGCAAGCAGCGACGCACCCAGCCGGTAAACGGACTCGTCCGCAGTCCGGTTTTAGGCGCCAGGGCGGGAGCCCGAGGCGGGGTCGCGTCCTCGGGACCGATGGAGCCGATCGTGTCCGACCCAAACCCAACTGCTCGTCGCCGCTCGCTGGTGGTGGTCGCTGTCGCCGCGGTGCTTGCCGCCGCCGGCGTCACCCTGCTCAACCGGACGCCTGCCGAGGCGGCGATCTCACTCCCGCCGACCCACCCGGTCTTCGACTACCAGCTCGGCGGCGCGTACGACGTACCCGCCGGTGTCGATGTGGTCAGCCGGGACAGGTCGGCATCACCTGCCGCCGGAAAGTACAACATCTGCTACGTCAACGCCTTCCAGGTCCAGCCCGGCGAACAAGGTCAGTGGGACTCCGACCTCCTGCTCCGTGATGCCCAGGGCAACCTCGTGATCGATCAGGACTGGAAAGAGCCACTGCTCGACCTGCGGACCGATCAGCAACGAGAACGCATCGCGGCCAAGGTGAACGGCTGGATCGACGGCTGCGCGCGGGCCGGCTACCAGGCGATCGAGCCGGACAACTACGACAGCTACACCCGCTCGAAGAGCCTGCTCAGTACCGCCGATGCCAAGGCCTTCCTCAAACTGCTGGCCGATCACGCCCACGCACAGGAGCTGGCGATCGCGCAGAAGAACACGCTCGAGCTCGCCGGTGACCGGAAGGCCGTCGGGCTCGACTTCGCCATCGCCGAGCAGTGCGGCGAGTACAACGAGTGCGCCGGCTACGTCAACGCCTTCGGCGACAACGTCCTGGTGATCGAGTACACCGACGAAGGCCTGACCAAGGCTTGCGGCGGATTCGGCGACCGGCTCGGCATCGTTCGCCGGGATGTGGCCGTCTCGACCCCTGGCACGGCCGGGTACGTCCGCAAGACCTGTTGATCAACCCGCTCCGCCAAGCCCACATCCGTCTTTGTCCAGGGGGCAACCATGTCATCACCAACACGTCGCGACATTCTCCGCGCCGCCGCCGTACTGGCTGCCGCCGGCACCCTCGGGGCCTGCGGCAAGTCCGATGAGGATGAGGCCGGCGGTGTCGTCACCGTCGATCTCTGGCACGGCCAGACGGACACCGGCAAGGCGGCGATCGATGCCTTGATCAAGGAGTTCAACCGGACCCACCCGAACATCAAGGTCGAGGGCGGCGGTGGCGGTGTGACCGCCGACAGCATGCTGCAGAAGGTCACCGCGGGTCTGGCCGCGGGATCCTTCCCGGACATCGCGTACATCTTCGGCTCGGATCTGGCCAGCATGACCCGCAGTCCGCAGGTCGCCGATCTGACCTCCGCTCTGGGCGACCGCCTGAAGGACTACTGGCCGGCCGCCAAGGACGCGGTCACCGTCAAGGACAAGATCCGGGCCGCGCCCGCTCTGCTGGACTCGCTTTGCCTTGTCTACAACAAGAAACTCTTCGCCGCCGCAGGTCTCCCGTTACCGAAGGCGGGCTGGACCTGGGACGAGTTCGTCACCACTGCGCAGAAGCTGGCCAACCCGGCCAAGGGCATCTTCGGCACCGGCTGGCCCGGGGTCGGCGACGAGGACACGGTCTGGCGGCTCTGGCCGATGATCTGGGATCTCGGCGGCGACGTGGTCAGCGAGGACGGCAAGACCGTTGCCTTCGACAAGGTCGGCGAACAGGCGCTCGGCACGCTCGACCGGTTGCGGACCGACAAGTCCCTGTACGTCGACCCGAAGCCTGGCGGCGAGCAGCTCTACCAGGTGTTCCTCGGCGGCCGGATGGGAATGGTTGCCACCGGCCCCTGGGAGCTGCCGGACGTGATCGACGCGGGACTGGAGTACGGCGTCGCCCCGCTGCCGTCGTACTCGGGCAAGCCGGTGACGATCTCAGGCCCGGACACCTGGACCGTGTTCGACAACGGTTCCGCCCGGGTGAAGGCCGCCACCGAGTTCGTCACCTGGCTGATGGAGCCGAAACAGGACGTCCGCTGGGACCTGGAGGGCGGCAGCCTCCCGCTGAGCACGACCACCGCGGCCATGCCCGAGTGGAAGAAGCATGCAGCCAGTACTACGGGACTGCAGGTGTTCGTGGATGCCTTGCAGACCGCCCGCGTGCGACCCACGATCGCGGCCTACCCGCAGATCTCCGAGCATCTCGGCGAGGCGATCGTCGCGGTCCTGCTGGGCAAGAAATCCCCGGCTGATGCCCTGAAGGAATGCGTCGACCAGTCGAACGCGGTACTGGCGGTGCCGAACTGATGGCCAGTGTGGTCGGCACGTTCACGCTCGACCCGCGGGCTCGCAAGGCCGCGGCCAAGCGGCGGACCAGGGGCGAGGGAGCGACGGCGTGGGCGTTCGTCAGTCCATCCGTGCTGATCATCCTCGGGCTCAGCGTGATCCCGGTGCTGTGGTCGTTGCTGCTGTCGTTCCAGGCGAACGACCTGGTCTCGCCGAGTCGATGGGTCGGGCTCGCGAACTACAAGGCCCTCGCGGCCGATCCGGCGTTTGCGAGTGCGGTCCAGCACACGCTCGTCTACACCGCGCTGTATGTGCCGTTGAGCGTGGTCGGCGGGCTGGCGATCGCGTTGATGCTGGACCGACCGATCCGGCTGATCAGCCTCTACCGGACGCTGGTGTTCGTGCCGTTCGTGGTCTCGGCGGCGGCGCAGGGCGTGCTGTTCTCGTTCGTGCTCGACCCGGAGTTCGGCGCGGCCAACTCGGTGCTGCACGCACTGGGTCTGCCGGCCCAGGGGTTCTTCAGCGATCCCGGGCAAGCGCTCTACCTGCTGGTCGCGATCTCGTTGTGGAGTGGGACCGGGTTCTGCGTGATCGTCTATCTCGCCGCCCTGCAAGGGGTTCCGGATGAGCTGGTCGAGGCCGCGCGGATCGACGGTGCCGGACGGGCCGGCGTACTGCGGCACGTAGTACTGCCGACGCTGACACCGGTGACGATCTTCCTGGTGCTGTTCCAGACGATCAACGCGTTGCAGGTGTTCGATCTGGTCTTCGTGACGACCAAGGGTGGTCCGCTCGGGTCGACGACGGTGATCGTCTACTTCATCTGGGAGAAGGCGTTCAAGAGTTTCACCGCCGGCTATAGCGCGGCCGCGGCTTATGCGTTGGCGATCGCACTGCTGGTCGCCGGGTTGGCGCTCCAGCTGTACCAACGTCGCCGTACCGGGAAGGCCCTTCGATGAAGACCAAGAGCTTGCCATTCAGTCCTTGGCATCTCGTGCTCGCGCCGCTCGCGATTCTCTTCGCCTTGCCGCTGCTCTGGTTGCTGGTGAGCTCGGTGATGAGCAACGCGGAGATCAACCGGTTCCCACCCGCGCTCATCCCGGCGGGGATCAACCTCGACGGCTACCGGTTCGTACTCGGGAACGCCTTGTTTCCCAGGTGGTTCGTCAACTCCCTGATCGTCTCGAGCGTCGCCGTCACCGCCAACCTGGTGCTCGGGTCGCTCGGCGGCTACGCCTTCGCGCGGATGCGGTTCGCCGGGTCGAAGCTGCTGCTCGGCCTGATGCTCGCGACGATGGTGATCCCGTTCCAGCTGACGATGATCCCGACCTTCCTGGTGATGAAGGAACTCGGACTGATCGACACCCTCGGCGCCCTGATCATCCCGTCCCTGGTGACGCCGTTCTCGGTGTTCCTCTTCCGGCAGTTCTTCGTCTCGCTGCCGCGCGAGCTGGAGGAAGCGGCCTGGTTGGACGGTTGCGGGCGACTGCGGATCCTGATCTCCGTCGTACTCCCCCTGGCCAGGCCTGCGCTCAGCACAGTCGCAGTACTGACCTTTCTCAGCACGTGGAACGACCTGACCTGGCCGCTGATCGCGATCAACCACGACACCAACTACACGCTCCAGCTCGGCCTGACCACCTTCCAGGGTCAGCACCACACCCAGTGGGCGGCGGTGATGGCCGGCAACGTCATCACCGTGCTGCCTGTGCTGCTGGGGTTCCTGCTGGCCCAGAAGGCATTCATCCGCTCGCTGGCTTCTACCGGACTCAAAGGCTGATATGACTTTCACTGCTCCACCTCATCGCTCCGATCGTGCCTTCGACTTGCTGGTCATCGGCGACGCCAATCCCGACGTGGTGATCGGCCCGGTCAACCAGCCGCTCGCCTTCGGCCAGCGCGAACGCCTGGTCCCGACCGGTTCGCTATGCCTGGGCGGGTCCGCCGCGATCATGGCGTGCGGCGCCGCCCGGCTCGGGTTGCGGGTCGCCTTCGCCGGACGCGTCGGCGACGATCCGGCCGGGTCCTTCGTCCGGGCCGCCCTCACCGAGCGCGGGGTGGACGTGAGCGCCCTGGTGACGGACCCATCGCTGCCCACTCCGCTGACCACAGTGCTCACGTCCGGCACCGATCGCGCGATCCTCACGGCACCCGGGTGCCTGCCGGCGACCACCTCGTACGACGTACCGGCTGAGCTACTGCGGTCCGTACGGCATGTGCACGCGGCGTCGTTCTACCTGATGCCCGAACTGGCTGCCGGGTTGGCCGCGCTGTTCAAGGAGGCTCGAGCTAATAAGGCGACCACGTCACTCGACACGAACGACGACCCGGCCGACCGCTGGGATCGCGTAGTACTGGACGCCGTCCTGCGAGTGACCGACATCCTGCTGCCGAACGCGGCGGAGGCGCATTCCCTGACAGGTCATCCAGTGCTCGCGGATGCGGCGGGGATCCTTGCCCGGCGTGGACCGCTCGTGGTGGTGAAGAACGGGGCCGAGGGGGCTCTCGCGCACGACGGGTCCTCGATGGTGCGGTTGCCTGCGCTCAAGGTGGAGACCGTCGACACCGTGGGGGCTGGGGACAGCTTCGACGCGGGGTATGTTGCCGCAGTACTGAACGGCTTCGGGCGGGAACGGGCGCTGGCGATCGCGGCCGCGTGCGGCTCGTTGTCGACCCGTGCGACCGGTGGTACCGCGGCCCAGCCGACCTGGAACCTCGCGCTGGAGAGTGCCGGATGACCAAGATCGCCTTCATCGGCGCGGGCAGCGTCGTGTTCACCCAGGCACTGCTGGCGGATCTGTTCGGCTTCCCGGATCTCGGCGATCTGCACATCGCCTTGCACGACATCGATCCTGAGCGACTCAGTACCGCGAGCGGCGCGGCGGCGTACCTCGCGACGGAGTACGGCGCGGCGCCGCGAATCACCGCGCATCTCGATCGCCGGGCGGCGCTCGAGAACTGCGACTTCGTGATCAACATTGTCCAGGTGGGGATGAACGAGGCCACCCGGATCGACTTCGACCTGCCGGCCCGGTACGGGGTCCGGCAGACGATCGGCGACACGCTCGGCGTCGGCGGCGTGTTCCGGGCCCTGCGGACGTTCCCGGTACTGCGTGGGCTGGCACTGGACATCGCCGAGGTGTGCCCGGATGCGTGGCTGCTGAACTACACGAACCCGATGGCGATGAACGTCTGGTACCTCTCGGCCCTCGGGGTGCGCAACGTGGTCGGCCTCTGTCATTCGGTCTTCTGGACCATGAACGACCTCGCCGACCTGGTGGGAGTCCCGTACGGCGAGGTGTCGTACCTCGCCGCGGGGGTGAACCACCAGGCCTGGGTACTCCGGTTCGAGCACGCCGGACGGGATCTCTATCCGGCGTTGGACGAGGTCATGGCGCGGGATCCGGAACTGCTCCGACGGGTGCGGATCGACATGTACCGGCGGCTGGGGTTCTACCCGACGGAGACGAGCGAGCACTCGTCGGAGTACGTGCCGTGGTACCTGCATGATGCGGGTGAGGTGGAGCGCTTGCGGCTGCCGATCGGTGACTACCTGCGGATCATCGAGGAGAACGTCGCGCAGTACGAGCACACCAGGGACGCGTTGAAGGCAGGGGAACCGCTCTCGGTGGAGAACACGATGGAGTATGCGCCG
>NZ_DASRXP010000577.1:0-6194 GCF_035687465.1 Kribbella sp. | reverse complement strand
TAGGTGTGGGTGGTTCGCGTCGCCGGGCTGCGTGAGTTTGCTAGTCGCGGCGAGGTGAGTCAAGGGCGCTTCGCGGCCCTTCGGGCTCGAACAAGTTCGACCCTTGACACACCTCACCGCGACCAGGGAAGGACGCAGCTACGCCCGGAGCCGCTGAGAAGAACGGCCACAATTCAGGGGAGTTCGTCGAGGAGATGCCGCCCGGGTGACCCGGCGCAGTCCCGGTGTCCCGACCGACAGGTAGTCGTCGCCCCGGCGCCCCTCCCGACGCACCGGCCCCGCCTGACCACCGCGATTGGTGCCCCACTTCGGCGACCACTACCTGTCGGTCGGGACGCCGACCACCACAAGCGACCCCACCGATCCATCTGGTGGAACGAGCGCACCACCTGGTGGACCACCCGGGCAGTCCCGTCCTCGGTAGCCGCCTGCTCGACCGGTACCGCCCTACAGGCCGGCATCGGTCCAACGACCCGGCATCCACCCGGCTGGGCCTGCCGACGATAGCGGGTTGTTCGACCGATAGCGTCCAGTAGACCGGTATCGGTCCCACAAGCCGGCAGCCGAGCGGACCGCGTCAAGGGCGACATTCGCAGAGTCAAGGGTTTCCTCGGCTGAGATCGAGGAGTCAGACGCTGATCCGGGCGCCCATGATGACGACCCGGTCGCGGGGGAGGCGGAAGTACTCGGCGGCGTCGGCGCTGATGCGGGACGTGGCGACGAAGAGTCGCTTGCGCCAGCGGGTCATGCCGGGGGCGTCGCCCACGCTGAGCTCGATGGTGGACAGGAAGTACGAGGTGTCGTCCAGATCGAGGGAGAGTTCGGCGCTCTGCTCGGCGGCCAGGCGCAGTACCTCGGGAACGTCAGGGGTCTCCATGTAGCCGAACTGGGCGGAGACATGGATGATGCCGTCGTCGATGTAGCCGAGGTCGTCCACGGTGACGCGGTTGGTCTCTGGCGCGTGCGGGACCTGGAGCGTCTCGATCGAGAGGATCACCACGTTCTCGTGCAGGATGTGGTTGTGCTCCACGTTGGCGCGCATCGCGAGGGGGACGGTGGCCTTGCCCCGGTTGAGGAACACGGCCGTGCCGGGGACTCGTCGCAGCGTGGGCTGGGAGTCGTGGAGCCCGTCGACGAAGTCCCGGAGCGGTCCCTCCTGGCGTTCGCGCTTTCCGGTGACCAGCCCACGCCCCTTCTGCCAGGTGATCAGAACGGTGAAGACGGTGATGCCGATCAGCAGCGGCAGCCAGGCGCCGTGGGTGATCTTGGTCAGGTTCGCGGCCAGGAACAGCAGTTCGACGACCAGGAACGCGGCAGCCCCGATCAGTACCAGCCAGAGCGGCTTACGCCACTGGTGACGGACGATGTAGAAGAACAGCAGCGTGGTGATGGTGATCGTGCCGGTCACCGCCATCCCGAACGCGAAGGCCAGTGCCGCGGAGGTCTGGAAGGCGAAGACGAGGGTGAGCACGGAGATCATCAGCGCCCAGTTGATCCAGGGCACGTAGATCTGGCCGGCGGTCTCCTCTGACGTGTAGTTGATGCGCAGCCTGGGCAGGTAACCGAGCTGGACCGCTTGGTGGGCGACCGAGAAGGCTCCGGTGATCACGGCCTGGGAGGCGATGACGGTGGCCGCGGTGGCCAACAGGATCATCGGTATCCGTGCCCACCCGGGAATGAGGAGGAAGAACGGGCTGCTGATCGCAGTGGAGTCCTCGAGCACGAGAGCACCCTGCCCGAGGTAACTGAGAATGCAGGCAGGGAACACGAGGATCAGCCAGGCACGGGTGATCGGAGCCCGGCCGAAGTGGCCGAGGTCGGCGTACAGGGCCTCGGCGCCGGTGATCGCCAGGACGACGGCGGCGAGGGCGAAGAACGCGTCCCCGAAGTGGCCGGTCAGGTAGCCGACGGCGTAGGTGGGCGACAGCGCCTTGAGGATCCCGGGGTGGCTGACGATCCCGGACACGCCGCAGGCGGCGATCGCCACGAACCACAGGACCATGACGGGCCCGAAGAAGCGGCCGATGCGGGCCGTCCCCAGCCGCTGGACCGCGAAGAGCACGACGATGATCGTGGCCGTGATCGGGACGATCAGGTTCTCCAGGCTGGGCTCGATGACCTTGAGTCCCTCGACCGCGGACAGCACGGAGATCGCCGGAGTGATCATGCTGTCGCCGAAGAACAGCGAGGCGCCGAAGATGCCGAGGCCGACCAGGAGGAGTTTCGTCCGCCGGCTGCCGGGAACGTCCCGGCCCCTGATCAAGGTGATCAGGGCGAGGATGCCGCCCTCGCCGTGGTTGTCGGCCCGCATCACGAGCAGGACGTACTTCACCGTCACGATGATGGTCACCGACCAGAAGATCAGCGAGATGATCCCGTAGACGCTGTCCATCGAGGCGGCCACCGGATGCGGATCGGCGGGATTGAACACCGTCTGGATCGTGTAGATCGGGCTGGTCCCGATGTCACCGAACACGACGCCGAGTGCCGCCACCATCAACGCGGTCCGTGCAGGAATGGCCCTGTTCACACGAGCATTGAACCATCCCGCCCAGCCGATCGCCCTCATCCCCGGCGGCACGCGTGTGAGAAGTCCGTGAGAGCTGTGTGAGCGGCGGTGAGAGGTCTGCGAGAAGGCTCCTGACGGGGCAGGTTGGGGTGTGGCATGGCGCCATGAGCGTCAATGCTGAGGAGTGGGGCCGGCCATGAAAGACGTGCTGTATCTGGCGATCTGCGGAGTGGTGTTCGCAGCGACCTGGTTCGCGTTGCGGGGGGTGGAGAAGCTGTGAGCGCTGAAAACATCGTCGGCCTGGTGGTCGCGGTGGCGCTGGTTCTTTACCTGGTCGCTGCCCTGATCTTTCCCGAGAGGTTCTGATGTCCGACACCGCTGCCGGCCTGCTTCAGGTCGCCCTTCTGCTGGTGCTCCTGGCGGCCGTCTACCGTCCACTGGGCGGCTATATGGCCCGGGTCTACACGACCGACAAGGATTCCCGGGTCGAACGGGTTACCTACAAGCTTCTCGGGGTTGATTCGAAGGCGGAGCAGACCTGGGGTGTGTATGCCCGGTCCGTGATCGCTTTCTCGCTGATCGGCGTTGTCCTGTTGTATGTGTTGCAGCGGGTGCAGGCGCATCTGCCGTTGTCGCTGGGTCTGCCGAATGTTGAGCAGGGTTTGGCGTTCAATACGGCCGCGTCGTTCGTGTCGAACACGAACTGGCAGTCGTATTCGCCGGAGGTGACGATGGGCCATCTGGTCCAGTTCGCCGGCCTCGCGGTGCAGAACTTCGTGTCCGCCGCGGTCGGTATCGTTGTGGCGGTCGCGCTGATCCGGGGCTTCGCGCGGGCGAAGACGAACCAGTTGGGCAACTTCTGGGTTGACCTGACCAGGACCGTACTGCGGGTGCTGTTGCCGATCGCGATCCTGGGTGGGCTGGTCCTGGTCGCGATGGGTGTGGTGCAGAACTTCTCCGGTGGCCACGAGGTGACCTCGGTGGTGGGGCAGACCCAGCACATTCCGGGTGGCCCGGTGGCCAGCCAGGAGATCATCAAGGAGCTCGGCACCAACGGTGGCGGCTTCTACAACGCGAACTCCGGGCACCCGTTCGAGAACCCGAACCCGTTGTCGAACCTGTTCGAGATCTTTCTGCTGCTGGTGATCCCGGTCTGTCTGACCCGGACCTTCGGGCTGATGGTGAAGGACAAGCGGCAGGGCTACGCGATCCTCGGCGTGATGGGCACGCTGTGGGCGGCGTTCACGTTCGCGGCAACCTTCTTCGAGAACCAGGGCGCCGGTACGGCGACCCGGGCCGCGGGTGCGGCGATGGAGGGCAAGGAGACCCGCTTCGGTGAATGGGCCTCGGCGCTGTTCGCGACCTCCACGACCGGTACGTCGACGGGTGCGGTCAACTCCGCGCACGACTCGTTCACCGCGCTGGGTGGTGGGACGGCGCTGTTCCACATGATGCTGGGCGAAGTGACACCCGGCGGTACCGGCTCCGGGCTCTACGGGATGCTGGTGCTCGCGGTGATGGCGGTGTTCGTGGCCGGGTTGATGGTCGGCCGGACGCCGGAGTACCTGAAGAAGAAGATCACCGCCCGCGAGATGAAACTCGTCTCGCTGTACATCCTGGCGACACCGACCTTGGTGCTGGTCGGTTCGGCCGTCGCGATGGGCCTGGCGGTCGCGCGGGCGTCGATCTTCAACACCGACCCGGTACCACACGGCTTCTCAGAAGTCCTGTATGCGTTCACCTCGGCCGGTAACAACAACGGCAGCGCATTCGGCGGTATCAGCGCCAACATTCCCTTCTACAACACGTTCCTGGGCATTGTGATGCTGCTCGGCCGGTTCGTGCCGATGGTGATCGTGCTGGCGTTGGCCGGCTCGTTCGCGCGGCAGCAGCCGGTGCCGGTGAACGAGGGCACGCTGCCCACCCACAAGGCGTTGTTCGTGACGCTGCTGGTCGGTGTCGTGATCATCGTGACCGGTCTGACCTACTTCCCCGCAATCACCCTCGGACCCCTCGCGGAGGGACTGTGAGCACGCAACTGAAGACCTCATCCCCGGCGCCGGACAGGGCGACGAGGAAGGCACCGTCGGGTCTGTTCGACCCGCGAATGTTGCTGACCTCGTTGCCGGACGCGCTGCGCAAGCTCGATCCGCGGGTGATGGTGAAGAACCCGGTGATGTTCGTGGTCGAGGTCGGTGCGGTTGCCTCCACGATCCTGGCATTCACTGATTCCAGCGTCTTCGTCTGGTGGATCGTCGTTTGGCTCTGGCTTACCGTCGTCTTCGCCAACCTCGCGGAAGCAGTTGCCGAGGGGCGCGGCAAGGCACAGGCCGAGACCCTGCGCCGGGCCAAGACCGAGACCACTGCCCGCCGCTTGACCGGCGACGGTGACAACGAGGAGGAAGTGCCCGCTACCGCTCTGCAACTAGGTGATCGGGTGGTCGTCGAGGCCGGTGAGATCATCCCGGGTGACGGTGACGTCGTCGAGGGTGTCGCCAGTGTCGATGAGTCGGCGATTACGGGTGAGTCGGCGCCGGTGATCCGTGAGTCCGGTGGCGACCGCAGTGCCGTCACCGGTGGCACCAAGGTGTTGTCGGACCGGATTGTCGTGCAGATCACGACGAGGCCGGGCGAGAGCTTCATCGACCGGATGATCGCCCTGGTCGAGGGGGCGTCGCGGCAGAAGACGCCGAACGAGATCGCCCTGAACATTCTGCTGGCGAGCCTCACGATCGTGTTCTTGATGGCGACCGTGACGCTGCCGCCGTTCGCGAACTATGCGGGTGTCGACCTGAGCATCGTCGTACTGGTCGCGTTGCTGGTGTGTCTGATCCCGACCACGATCGGCGCGTTGCTGTCCGCGATCGGCATCGCGGGCATGGACCGGCTGGTCCAGCGCAACGTGCTGGCGATGTCCGGCCGCGCGGTCGAGGCCGCCGGCGACGTGAACACCCTGCTGCTGGACAAGACCGGCACTATCACGCTGGGCAACCGGCAGGCGTCGGAGTTCATCCCGCTGGCTGGGGTGAGCGAGACCGAGTTGGCGGATGCGGCGCAGCTGTCGAGCCTGGCCGACGAGACCCCCGAGGGCCGCTCGATCGTCGTCCTGGCCAAGTCCCGGTACGGGCTGCGGGAGCGGCACACCGGTGAGTTGCCGCACGCAACCTTCGTCCAGTTCACCGCACAGACCCGGATGAGTGGCGTCGACGTCGACGGCCGGCAGGTCCGTAAGGGTGCTGCCGGTGCCGTGAATGCCTGGATCCACAGCCAGGGCGGCAAGGCCGACAACGCCCTAGGTGAGATTGTCGACGGCGTCTCCGCCTCCGGTGGTACTCCGCTGGTAGTCGCGGTCAGCACCACCGATACCCCGGGCGGTCTGCCCGAGGCACGGCCGCTCGGCGTGATCCACCTGAAGGATGTCGTCAAGCAGGGCATGCGGGAGCGGTTCGACCAGATGCGGGCGATGGGCATCCGGACCGTGATGATCACTGGTGACAACCAGTTGACCGCGAAGGCGATCGCGGAGGAGGCCGGGGTCGACGATTTCCTGGCCGAGGCGACGCCCGAGGACAAGATGGCGTTGATCAAGAAGGAGCAGGAGGGTGGCCGGCTGGTCGCGATGACCGGTGACGGCACCAACGACGCTCCCGCGCTCGCGCAGGCCGATGTCGGGGTCGCGATGAAC
>NZ_DASRXP010000576.1:0-4905 GCF_035687465.1 Kribbella sp. | reverse complement strand
CTGGGCCTCGCCGAGCACCTCGGTCGGGCGGCGGGAGACGAAGGCGCCCCGGAAGGCGGGGATCGCGCAGAACGCGCAGCGGCGGTCGCAGCCGGACGCCAGCTTCAGTGGGGCCATCGGGCCGCCGTCGAGCCGGCGCCGAACGACGCGCGGACCGCTTGCCGGCGCCGACGGCAGGTCCGGCGCGTCGATGGTCAGCTCGGACGTCTCGCTCGCCTTGATCGTCCGGCCCTTCAGTTCCTGCGGGGAGGCGTCGCCGTGACCGGGCAGCGCGACACCTTCCGCGCCGGCCCGATCCGCGGGCGCGAGCGGGAGGAGTTTGCGGCGATCGCGCGGCACGTGCGACTGGTGCTTGGTGCCGGAAAGGATCGAGCGCAGCCGGTCGGAGATGTCCGCGTAGTCGTCGAAGCCGAGCACCGCGTCGGTCTCGGGCAACGCCTCGGCCAACTGCTCGCCGTATCGCTCGGCCAGGCAACCGACCGCGACCACTGCCTGGGTCCGGCCGGACTCCTTGTAGTCCGAGGCGGCCAGCAGGGTGTCGACCGAGTCCTTCTTGGCGGCCTCGACGAACCCACAGGTGTTCACCACCACGGTGTCCGCTTCGGCGGCGTCGTCGACGAGGCGGAAGCCGCCGGCCTCGAGCCGGCCGGCCAGCTCCTCGGAGTCGACGTCGTTGCGGGCACAGCCCAGCGTGACCAGGGCAACGGTGGTGGGAGTGTTAGTCATCCCTACGAGTATGACTGCTCGACCCCGCGCGGACATAACCCCCAGCCACACCCGCACTGCCCCTCCGAGGAGTGGTCAGTCCTTTTGGACGGCGCCGGTGGGGGTGATCGTGAAGCGCTTGGCCTTCGGCGTGACGGGCTTGCCGTTGATGGTGATGGCGATGTTGCCCACCGAGCCGAGGGAGACCCGGATCGTGCCGGGATAGCTGACGGTCTGGGTGGAGCCCGGTCCCAGCAGCCCCTGGAAGAGCTTGAGGCCGTCGTAGTTCCGGAGCGTCACGTAGGACCCGTCGCGGGCAGCCTTCAGGGTCACAGTGACCCTCTTAGATACCGGTGGCTTCGGCCTGGTCGTCGCCTTCACCGGCGGCTTGGTGACGGTCGGCTTGACGACCGGAGCGGTCACCGAGGCGGTCGGGGTCGAGCGGGACGCGTTCGCCTCGACGTCGCTCGGCAGCGTGAAGAGCCGGATCATCCCCCAGCCCATCAGGCCGACCAGGATGGCGCCCAGCACGACGGCCCACCGGGGCCGGGCCGGGTGCAACATCGGAGCCTTCCCCTTCGCGCGGTCCTCCCGGCGGTGCTGGTCCGGCTCGACCGCGGGATGGGTCTCGTCGAAGCTGGCCAGCAGCGGAGCGGGATCTGCCTTCACCACCCGGGCGATCGCTCGGATGTGGCCACGGGCGTAGAAGTTGCCACCGCAGCGGGAGAAGTCGTCCGCCTCCATGGCGAGCAGCAGGCCGGGTCTGATCCGGGTGGCCGCGCTCAACTGCTCGATCGACAGATCCGCCCGTTCGCGGGCCGCCGTGAGCTCGCTGCCGATGCTCACGTCCCCCACCGCCTTTCCACCGTCCACGCGTTCACGGATCCGCCGACATCACCACAGTCAACGGCCGGGGCTCGACGGGGTCACGGAAAGATCAGAGTTGTTCCCTGACCGGACACCTGGCGTCTGCCAGCATGTGCAAAGCCTGTACCACTTCCCCGTTCGACGGACGGGCCGTCATTCCGAACGGTACCGCCAGAGAGGTCCCAGTCAACCGGCGATTGGCATCTGTAACCTTTCTGGTTGCCTCTGACATCGATCCGACCACCGGCGCCGGGTCACGCAGGTGCACCGCGATCCGGCCGTCGTCGAGCGGATGCCGGCGCCGCAGTACGGTCACTTCCTCGATGTCCTCCCAGCGGGTGCCGATCCACTCGTGCCGGATCCGCAGCCTGATCCCGACCTGGTCGGCGACCAGCATGTCCCCGACCGTCAGCGCCCGGCCGCAGAACACCGCCAGCGCGGCGAAGGCGGCGGCCGCGAGCCAGCGCAGCACGCCGGTCGACGTGCTCGAAGCCGAGGCCGCGAAGCCGATCGCGACCAGCGCGGCTCCGGCGGCGAGCGCACCATGCACCTTCTGCGAGGCGCGGATGGTGAACTCCTGGGTCACCCCGGCCGGCTCGGTGAGAAGCTGCTCCGACCGGCCCTCTCCGAAGGCGACCTCGGGTGCGGTGGTGTGGGCGGTCACGGGTCACTCTCCTCGCAATGTGGCGACGAAGTCCTCTAGATCGTCAGGTTTCACCAGCACGTCGCGAGCCTTGGAACCTTCGCTCGGCCCGACCACGCCCCGGCTCTCCAGGATGTCCATCAGCCGGCCCGCCTTGGCGAAACCGACGCGGAGCTTGCGTTGCAGCATCGACGTCGAGCCGAACTGCGTGGAAACGATCAGCTCAGCCGCCTGGACGACCAGGTCCATGTCGTCGCCGATCTCGTCGTCCAGGTCCTTGCTCGGCCCGGCCGCCACGGTGACGTCCTCGCGGTACGTCGGCTGCAACTGCTCCTTGCAGTGCTCGACCACCGCGCGGATCTCGTTCTCGGTGACCCAGGAGCCCTGGATCCGCATCGGCTTGCTCGCGCCCATCGGCAGGAACAGGCCATCACCCTGGCCGACCAGCTTCTCCGCGCCCGGCTGGTCCAGGATGACCCGGCTGTCCGCGAGCGATGAGGTGGCGAAGGCGAGCCGGGACGGCACGTTCGCCTTGATCAGACCGGTGACCACGTCGACGGACGGCCGCTGGGTGGCCAGCACCAGGTGGATGCCGGCGGCCCGGGCGAGCTGGGTGATCCGGACGATCGAGTCCTCGACATCGCGCGGCGCGACCATCATCAGGTCGGCCAGCTCGTCGACGATCACCAGCAGGTACGGGTACGGCGTGAGCACCCGCTCGCTGCCCGGCGGCACCTTGATCTTGCCGCCGCGGACGGCCTTGTTGAAGTCGTCGACGTGCCGGAACCCGAAGGCCGCCAGGTCGTCGTACCGCATGTCCATCTCGCGGACGACCCACTGCAGCGCCTCGGCGGCCTTCTTGGCGTTCGTGATGATCGGGGTGATCAGGTGCGGGATGCCCTCGTAGTTGTTCAGCTCGACCCGCTTGGGGTCGACCAGCACCATCCGGACCTCGTCCGGCGTCGACCGCATCAGCACGGAGGTGATCAGCGAGTTGACGAACGACGACTTACCCGAGCCGGTCGCACCCGCGACCAGCAGGTGCGGCATCTTCGCCATGTTGGCGACCACGAAGCCGCCCTCGACGTCCTTGCCCAGCCCGGCCACCATCGGGTGGTGGTCGTTGCGCGCGGTCGCGGAGCGGATCACGTCGCCGAGGCTGACGATCTCCTTGTCCACGTTCGGGATCTCGATGCCGATCGCGGACTTGCCCGGGATCGGGGACAGGATCCGGACGTCTGCGCTCGCCACCGCGTAGGCGATGTTCTTGCTCAGCGCGGTGACCTTCTCCACCTTGACGGCAGAACCGAGCTCCACCTCGTAGCGGGTGACTGTCGGGCCACGGGTATAGCCGGTCACCTGGGCGTCGATGGTGAACTGGTCGAACACCTCGGTGAGGCGATCCACCACAGCGTCGGAGGCCTTGGTGCGGGCCTTGTGCACCGAACCAGGCTTCAGGATCTGGCCGTCGGGCAGCGTGTAGGTGATGTCTCCGGACAGGCTGAGCTGCTCGACCCGCTGAGGTATCGGCGTGTGCGGCGGCGGTTCGGAAGCAGGCTCCGCCTTGGCAACACCCATACCGGCGGCAGCAGCACCCATGCCGGCGGCCCCGGCGGCATCGAGACCGATCTCCGTGTCGTCAGCGTCTTCCTCCGAGACAGCAGCCTTCTTCCGGCCACGCTTGGAGATCTCGCGCCCCTCGAGCACCGGGGAGTCGTAGGGCTTGACCGTTGGCTCACCGTCATCGTCCAGAGCGGCCTTCTGGCGCCGCTCCTTCCGGGTCAGGCGCACAGTGTCGTCGGCGGCCGCCACCGACGGCGCGTCGGCAGGCAGTTCGGTCCGCCCCAGCAGTACGTCGAACGCGGCCCGCACACGCAGCGGGATCGCGTAGATCGGAGTACCGGTGACTACCAGCGCGCCGAAGAGTGCGAGCAACACCAGCAGCGGCGCAGCGACGTACTGCGTGAGCAGGTCGGACAGCAGGGAGGAGACGACGTAGCCGATGGCTCCACCGGCATCCTGCAAGCGGCCGCTGGCCGGGTCACCCGGACGCGGAATGCCGTTCGCGAGGTGGACCAGGCCGAGCACGCCCAGGGAGATCGCCGTCCAGCCGATCACCTGGCGACCGGCCGGGCCGTTGCGGTCAGGGTGGCGCAAGGTCCGTAGCGCGATGAACAGCAGCATCAGCGGCACGGCCCAGCCGAGCATGCCGACGCTGCCGCCGATGACTGTGCGAAAGGCGTTGCCGACGGCACCTGGCAGGTCCCACCAGATCGCGGCGGCGACCACGACGGCCAGGCCGATCAGAGTGAGGCCGGCGCCGTCGCGGCGATGGGCCGGATCCAGGTCGCGGGCGCCGTTGCCGACGCCGCGGACGATGCTGCCGAGCAAGTGCGCGATGCCGATCCAGCACTTGATCAGACCGCGGCCAAGAGCCAGCATGGCTGCCGCGAAGGGACCCGCCCCGCCGGATCTGGGCGCGGTCGTTCGCGCAGCGGCATTGCCACCGCGCTTCGCGCTCTGCCCACGCTTCTGGGCGCCTGACGGACGGGAGCGTCCACCGGTGGCCGACCGCTCTGTTTTCGGGCGGTTGGCTGCCGACTTCCGCGCCCGCGCCGGGGAAGACGTGCGGGTCGCCATAGTCAGCAGGCTACCCCGACTACCACTCGAGTCACACGTGTCACACGCCG
>NZ_DASRXP010000575.1:0-6061 GCF_035687465.1 Kribbella sp. | reverse complement strand
TCCAGGACATTCGAGGAGAAGCAGATGTCAACCTGCTCGTCCCCGATCGGCAGGGCCATCCCACTGCCGAGGACCGTGCCCTCGACCGGTTCACCCCGGCCGCTGAGCTCGCCGAGATCGGCGTCGATCGCGTAGTAGGTGGCACCCGCCGCCCGGAACGCGTCGGCGAAGTACCCGGGGCCGCCACCGACGTCGAGCATCCTCGCGCCCCGCAGTTCGACGTACGACGAAAGCTGACCGACCGAGTCCGCGGCCAGCGTCCCGTAGAAGCGGTCCGGGTCCGTCTGCTCGACCCCGAAAGCGCGGAACAACCGCACCGCGCGGCCCACATCGGCGGACCATCTCGCGGCTTGTCGAGGGCTCGAAATCGCTTCGGACACAGGCGGGACGATAACCGATATCGCGACCTCTGGCGGACATCGTTACTCCCTGGTAACCTCGCGCCCCATTACCCGGGGGTAGGGCCGATAGAGGGTGGGTCGTTGCGGGTGCGTGGACAGAGCGTGCTTTTGCTGAATTGGCGGGACACGACGAATCCGGAAGGTGGGGGGTCAGAGCGCTTCGTGGAGGAGGTTGCAAGAGGCCTTGCAGTGCTGGGGTGGTCGGTCACAGTGCTGTGTGCGGCCTATCCAGGTAGTCCGCGGGAGGCACGCCGGGACGAGGTCCGGTACCTCTATCGCGGCAGCAAAGTCACCGTCTATCTCCGGGGGCTCTGGCACACCTTGCTGCATCGCCCGGACCGGGTTGTCGACGTGCAGAACGGTCTCCCATTCTTTACCCGCCTCGTACGTCGCACTGGAGTCGTCGTGCTCGTGCATCACGTTCATCAGGAGCAGTGGCAGGTGGTTTACCCAGGCTGGCAAGGGCGGTTCGGCTGGTGGCTCGAGTCCCGGGTCGCGCCGCGGCTGTATCGCGACTGCCGCTACGTCACGGTCTCCTCAGCCTCTCGGGACGAATTACTCCAGCTAGGGGTGGACGCCGCTCGCGTCGACGTCGTACACAACGGCACTGATCCGGCGCCGGCCCGGCAGCTGCCGCAAGCTGCAGCGCCGACCGTGGTTTGCGTCGGGCGGATCGTGCCGCACAAGCAGATCGAGCACGCTGTAGATGCGATCGCCGAAGTCCGTGCCGAGCTGCCTGATGCGCGACTGGTTGTAGTCGGCTCTGGTTGGTGGGAAGAGTCCCTGCGGGCTTATGTCGCGGAGCGCGGGCTGCAAGAGGCTGTGGAGTTCCGCGGGCACGTGAGCGAGGCCGACAAGCATGCTGCGTACGACGAAGCGTGGGTGCTCGCTCTCCCCAGTCTCAAGGAGGGCTGGGGGTTGGTCGTAGGCGAGGCGGCCGGGCACGGCGTACCGACTGTCGCCTACCGGAGTGCGGGAGGGCCGACCGAGTCCGTGCATGACGGACTGTCTGGGGTGCTCGTGGACAGCCCGTGCGAATTCCTGGCAGCGCTGGCCGAGCTGTTGCGGGAGGAGGCGCTGCGGAGGCGACTGTCGGCGGGAGCCCTGGCGACGGCCGGCAACTTCACCTGGCCGGCCACTGTGCGCTCGTTCGATCGGATCCTGACAGGCAACTTCACACAGGACGGCCGGTCAGCATCTCTACTGACCGGCCGCTGAGGAAGCTGAGTGCTACTTGACGCCGTAATCGACGAGCGGGACGTCGGCCTGGCCCTGGGGGTGTCCGGCCGGCGGTGCTGGGTTGTCCTTCACCTCGTTCACGACCCCGAAGACGGCGGTAGTGGCAAGGGCCATCCCGGCGAGTACGGCGATGGCCGCACCGATCAAAGTTCCCATGAAAACGTGTCCCCTCCTCGACAAGTAAACCGGATGGTAACAACCGGCCAGTAACTTCGCTAGAGGTTGCGGCTACAGCCTGGAACGGACCCGACTCGCCCCGGCACCCGCGCTGGCTATGGCGATCAGGACGACGGTCCCGGCGACAGTCCAGGCCGCGAAGACGAGGGCAAGCGCCCACGGCCGGTCGCCTCGTGGCGTTGGCGTTCCGTCGATCCGGTAGACCGCTACTGACGGCCCGCTGAACTCCTCGATCAGCTGGGGGATCAGCTGCCGTGGTTGCGGTCCGCCGGCCTCTCGATCCATCACCACCCAGCGCACCCCCTGCTGCAGCAGCACCGAGGTCGGGTCAGCGCCGGTACGAACCGCAGTCCGCAGGGCATCCGCGACTGCGGCCGCTCGCGGGTCCTCCCCCGCCAGCCGATTGCCGCCCACGATCAGCTCATCCGGAACCACCGCGGGCCGGGTGAAGTAGCGCGGCATCGGGTCGAGCACTGGCCGCCGCCCGTTCCAGGCTGGCGCGCGATAGGACTCGAAGGGCCAGGGGATGAAGTCCCCGGAGCTCGGGTCAGCCGCCAGCACTTGCCTAGCCTGCTTCCAGTCGTCCGGATAGTCCGACACCTTCAGACCACCCCCGGCGACGAATGCCGGTAGAGCGGCGATCGGCGTAAGTACAGCTGTCGCACCGACGACCCACTTCAGCGGTGCGACGCGCAGTACGGCGGCTGCTGCGGCTCCGAAGCCGACGGCCTCGAGGAGCGCGAGCGGGCCGAGGTAACGCTGACCGTCGCGGAACAGCCCTGCACCGGGGATCTCCGCAACCACCCAGGCGAAGGCATCCGGCGCGACGACACCGGCCAGTGCTACTACGACAGCTATCCCGGCGACGACAACCAGGGCCAGCGCGACCTGGTCCCGACGGCACCAGATCACTACGCCGACACAGGACGCGAGCAGCATTACAAAGGCGAGCACCAAGGGAACGAGGTCGCTCCGGGTGGTTGGAACCACGTTCGCGTTCCAGACGCCGCCGAGGGTGAGCAAGGTCGGTACTACGCCGCCGTAGCCCTCGTCGCGCGCTGCAAAGGCGGTCACCGAGGCTGGGTCGGTAGTAGCAGCATTCGTGCGAGCTAGGCCCGCTACTAGCCAGGGCAAGTTCAGTAGCAGTACTCCACCGAGCAACGACCATCTCTTGTTGTCTCTTGGCCTGGAATCACCTGGCCACAGCACGATCGCGGCCGCAATCAGCAGACCTGTGATGCCGCCGGAAGCTGTCAGTGCGCACGCCGCCGAGGCGATGAGGACGCCGGCCCATCCGCGGCTCTCGCCTCGTCGGAACCTCAGCGCGGAACGGACCAGCCACGGCAGGGCGGCGTACCCGAGGAGGAGGGCCCATGCGCCGAGCCGCCAGCGTTCGACGACGTACGGGTTCCACATGAAGAGGGTGACGGCGGCGCAGCCTGCCAGGGGGCCGCCGAGGCGCAGTTCGCGCCACAGCGCGGTCATGCCGAGGCCGGCCAGTAACGGCACGGCGAGCAGCACCGATTTGTTCAGGACCTGCCCGCCGACGACCTCATCGAGGAGCGCGACGATCACGTCCGAGGGAACTGCGCGGGGTAAGGCAGTTGTGACACCGAACAGATCACGCCGTAGCGTGAGGTCCGGCACGAAGACCAGGTCGTAGCCGACCACGAACCCCGGAGCGAGCAGCGGAGCGGTGATCAGCACAGTGAGCAGGACCGGCCAGGACCACGGCAGCAGCCGTCCCAGCCGGGTGTTACCCCCCTCCACGACCGCCTCCTCGCAGTACTGTTGCCGTTGCTGTTGCTCTTGCCTTCCCCACCCCACCGCCCCGGTCAGCCTTCCCCGCCCCAGCGCAACCTACCGAACGAACCGGCCCACCAGCAGAACAGAAGCCGCATGACCTCAGACACGACGCCCGAGCAGCAGCCCGCCGCCGCCCCCAGGCTGGCTTTCCTCCGCAGTGCCACCGTGGTGGCGGTCGGCATGGCCATCATGAACGTTGCGGCCTACGGTTTCACCTTGATTGCGGTGCACCGGCTGGTGCCGGAGCAGTTCGGCGCGGTGACCGCACTGCTGGGACTGTTGCTGATCGGGAACGTGGCGTCCCTGGGCCTGCAGGCCTCCGGCGCGCGGCGGATCGCCACCCACGTCGGGCCGGGTGAGGCCGCTCTGGCGGACAGCATGCTGAAGGCAGGGCGCCGGGCCGCGCTCGCCCTGACGGCCGTCTTCCTGGTCGCGGCGCCGCTGTTCATGTGGCTGCTGCACATCGATTCCCTGGTGGCGGCCCTGCTGGTCGCACCGACGCTCGGCTTCCTCACCGTGATGGGATCCCAGCTCGGCGTGCTCCAGGGCGGCAAGAACTGGACCGAGCTCGCGGCGGTCTACACCTCCACCGGTATCGGCCGCCTGGTCTTCGGTGGTGGCGCGCTGTTCGTCCATCCGAGCCTGACGTCGGCGATGGTCGGCCTCGCGATCGGCGCCGCAGTACCGGCTCTGCTGGGTGGGTTCCTGCTGCGCGGCTCGTCCGGTGGTACGCCGGCGCAGGTCAAGGAGGTACTGCGGGAGACGGTGCACGGCACCCACACCCTGCTCGCCTTCTTCGTCATCGCCAACGCGGACGTACTGCTGGCCCGCGGCCTGCTCGACGCCCAGCACAGCGGCTACTACGCGGCCGGCGTGATCGTGGCGAAGGCCTGCCTGTTCCTGCCGCAGTTCGTGATCGTCGTGGTCTTCCCGTCCCTCGCGACCGCGCCGGGCGACACCCAACGCCTGCGCCGGGCGATCCAGGCGGTCGCCGCGCTCGGCGTCTGCACAGTCCTCGGCGCACTGGCGCTCCCCGACATCGTGGTGAAGGTCGTCGGCGGTAGCGACTACGCCCCCGTCGGCCCGATCGCCTGGCTCTTCGCCTTGGCCGGCTCCTCGTACGCCGTCCTCCAGCTGGTCGTGTACGCCGCGATCGCCCAGCAGGAGAAACGAGCCGCCCTGCTGATCTGGGTCGGCCTGGCCAGCCTCGCGATCGCCACCCTGATCATCCTCGGCACGGACATCGCCACCGGCATGACCGGCGTCAAGGTCCTCGTCGCGATGACAGCCACCTGCGCCCTCGCCCTCTCAGCAGCCCTCGCCTCCGGCCTCCACCGCCAGACGCCGACTGTAAATCCAGTCGACAGCTGACGCCACACCCTGAACACTCACCCAGATAAGGCTGATCTGGGGAGGTCGGACTCGATGCGCATCTGCGTGCTGACCGTGAACCATGGCACCAGCGCGTACGCCGAACTGCTGCTGGAGTCGCTGCTCCATCACCATCCTGGCCGCGACAACCTGACTGTCGTTGTCCTCGACAACCAATCCGACGAGCTGGACCGGCTGGACCGCTTCCGGGCCGCCGGCGTCGAGATCCGGCAGTCCGGCTACAGCACCACGGCCGGACTCACCACGCACGGCGAGATCCTCCGCGACGCGATTCTGGCAGCTGGGGAAGGCGACGAGTTCGACGCGTACCTGCTGGTGGACTGTGACGTCTGCTTCGTCGCCGACGGCACCATCGACGAGCTCGCCCGGGAGCTCGAGGCAGACCGAGGTGCGTTCGCCGTCCAAGCGAGATGGCTGACCCCGGACGGCAGCGACTTCACCGGTGGCGCCGACGCCGATCGCCCGGTGTCGCTGGTCAGGGAGTCGCTGCGCAGCCTGCCGGACGGTGAGTGGTCAGCTCCTTTCGAGTTCGCAGTGGAGCTCCAACTGGACGACCGCGTGCATCCGTTCTGTGCTCTGATCCGCAACACTCCGGCGTTCCGCGCGACCGTGGAGAACCTCGGGTTGTCGCCGGCGATGGTTCAGTGCGAGCGGGGTGGAAAGTGGTGGGACACCCTCGGGTTGCTCACCCAGGTGATGAAGACCCATGGCCTGACGTTCCGCAGCTCCGGCCAGGGCGTGATCCATTTCGGCAACGTCAGCTGGGATCCCCAGTGGGCCGCCGAGAAGGCCGCCGCCCGGGACGCGCTGCTGGCGAAGTACACGACCGTCTGACACCGGAGGTCGCATAGGGTCGTGGATATGGGGACTCCGAAGTTCATTCTCGAGTTGCGCGAGAAGATCGGCCACGATCTGTTGTGGTTGCCCGGTATCACGGGCGTGGTGCTGGACGGGGAAGAACGGATCCTGCTGGTACGGCGCGCCGACGACGGCAGGTGGAGTCTGCCGGCCGGGATCCTCGAGCCGGGTGAGGAGCCCGCGGTCGC
>NZ_DASRXP010000574.1:0-6437 GCF_035687465.1 Kribbella sp. | reverse complement strand
GGGACGAGCAGGAAGGCGAGCCCGAGCAGCGCAGGAAGCACGAGCACCAAGGGCAAACGGCCCCCGATCCGCTGCCTCCTACGCCCCGCTCTCACAAACGCCAAAGTCTCACACGGTCCGCTCTGAACCCCGCGCTGTCAGGCTGGGGTCGGGTAGATGGTGGTGGGGCGAGGGCCTGTCCGTCACGGGGTGACGAAGCCGGCTTCGGTGAGGACGGTCTTGCCGCGGGCGGAGAGGACGAAGTCGACGAAGGCCTTGGCGCCGTCGGGGTTCGCCGCCTTCGTCAGGGTCGCGATCGGGTAGTCGTTGACCGCTTGCGAGGCCTCGGGGAACTCGATGCCCTCGACCTTGTCCTTGGCCGCCAGCACATCCGTCTTGTAGACCATCGCCGCGTCGACCTCACCCAGGCTCACCTTGGTGATCGCAGCCTTCACGTCCTGCTCCAGGCTGTCCGGTTGAGGGGTGAGCTTGGCCGCCTCGAAGACCTTCTTCGCCGCCGCGCCACACGGCACCTGCTCGGCGCAGAGGGCGATCTTGCGGTCCTTGTTCGCGAAGTCCGTCAGCCCGGTGATCTTGGCGGGATTGCCCTTCGGTACCGCGATCTCCAGTTCGTTCTTCGCGAAGGTGGTCGGGGTGCCCTTGTCGGTCACCTGGTCCAGGTTCTTCGGGGCGGCCGAGGCGAACACGTCCGCCGGGGCGCCCTGGTTGATCTGGGTGGCGAGCGCCGAGCTGCCGGCGAAGTTGAAGACCACCTTGACGCCCGGATGGGTGGCCTCGAAGTCCTTACCCAGTTGGGTGAACGTGCCGGTCAGCGAGGCCGCCGCGAACACGTTGACCGTTCCCGAGAGGCCGGCCGACGACGGCGCGGCGCTTGGGGAGGAGTCGTCTCCACAACTCGTCAGGGCCAGTGCGGCAAGGGCCGCCAGCACAGCGACGGCGGTACGACGGAACATCTCAGGCCTCCGGGATCTCGACAACGACATGGGTGGATTTGATCGAGGCGACAGCCACCACCCCTGGCTCCAGGCCGAGCTCGTCGGCCGCCTCTCGGCTCATCAGGGAGACCACCCGGTACGGGCCCGCCTGCATGTCCACCTGAGCCATCACGCCGTCCTTCACGACCCGCGTGACGATGCCGCGCATGCGGTTCCGCGCCGAGGCCGCGGTGGTGGTGCCCGGCTCCGGCGACTCCGCGAGCTGCTGGGCGAACGCCGCCAGTTCGCGGCCCTCGACCGCCATCCGCCCGCCCTCCTGGACCGACGGCAACCGGCCCTGTTCGACCCAGCGCCGGACCGTATCGTCGCTGACTCCGAGTAACGCGGCGGCCTCACTGACCCGCAAATTCGGCATGAATGTCACTCTAGCGCCGCAGAAGCGGCAGCACTGCCGAGTTTCGGGTTACGGTCCGCCAACCGTGAGCGTCGTTACGGCAGCGCCCGGGCGGTCGGCATAGGTTTGGCCTATGACGGGGTTGCGCGAGTATCTGGACGGACCGCACAAGGCCGCGCGGGACGTCGTACGGGACGGGCTGGCGGCGCATGCCGACCTGCTGGACGAGGGGCTGCGGCTGACCCGGGACGAGTACCGCGACCAGGTGCTCGAGATGATGCAGCAGATCACCGCCGACGGGCACACCAGCCGTGGGTTCCCCAAGGAGTACGGCGGCCAGGGCGATCTGGGCGGGTTCATCGCCGGGTTCGAGACGCTGGCTTTCGGGGACCTGTCGCTGATGGTGAAAGCAGGCGTGCAGTTCGGCCTGTTCGCCGGCGCGATCCTGCACCTGGGGACCACCCGGCACCACGACGAGTACCTCGCCGACGCGATCGAGGGACGCCTGCTCGGCTGCTTCGCGATGACGGAGACCGGTCACGGCTCGAACGTGCAGGCGCTCGGCACCACGGCGACGTACGACCCTGCAACCGGGGAGTTCGTGATCCACACGCCGCATCCCGCGGCACGCAAGGACTACATCGGCAACGCTGCCCGGCACGGCCGGATGGCCGCCGTCTTCGCCCAGCTGGTCGTCGGCGGCGAGACCCACGGGGTGCATTGCCTGCTCGTCCCGATCCGCTCGGCCGACGGCGAACCGCTGCCCGGCGTGACGATCACCGACTGCGGCCCCAAGCTCGGCCTGAACGGCGTCGACAACGGCCGCCTGGTCTTCGACCAGGTCCGCGTCCCCCGTACTGCGCTGCTGGACCGCTACGCGCAGGTGGATGCCAAGGGCACCTACACCAGCGAGATCGAGAACCCCGACCGCCGGTTCTTCACCATGCTCGGCACCCTGGTCCAGGGCCGGGTCTCGATCGGCGGCGCCGCGATCAGCGCCAGCAAGGTGGCCCTCACCATTGCCATCCGGTACGCCGATCAGCGCAGGCAGTTCGCTGCGCCCGGGAGTTCCGAGGAGGTGTTGCTGCTGGATTACCGGATGCACCAGCGACGACTGCTTCCCTTGCTGGCCCGGACATATGCACTGCATTTCGCCCAGGCGGAGCTGGCGGCCGAGTTCGTCCGGATCTTCGGTGGCGACGGCGAAGGGAACGACGAGCACGACCGGCGAGCCCTGGAGGCGCAGGCGGCCGGGACGAAGGCCGTCGGTACGTGGCATGCCACCGAGACCATCCAGATGTGCCGTGAGGCCTGTGGTGGTGCGGGCTATCTGAGCGAGAACCGGCTGGCCGCGCTGAAGGCGGACACGGACGTGTTCACCACCTTCGAGGGCGACAACACCGTCCTCCTGCAGTTGGTTGCCAAGGGCCTGTTGACGGATTACCGGGAGTCCTTCGGCAAGCTCGATCCGCTCGGCACCGCACGGTTCATCGCGGGCCAGGCCGTGGAGATCGCGGTCGAGAAGACCTCTGTCCGGGCCCTGGTCGAGCGTCTGCGGGACGCAGTACCGAACCGGAACGACAAGGGTGATCCCGATGCCGGGCTCCGGGACGACGCCTACCATTCCGGACTGCTCCGGTACCGGGAGGAGCACATGCTGGCCGGGGTCGCCCGCCGGCTCCGGGGCGGGATCGAAGCCGGGGACGATGCCTTCGAGGTGTTCAACCGTTGCCAGGACCACGTGATCGCGGCTGGTCGCGCTCATGTCGATCGCGTGGTGCTCGAGGCGTTCCAGGCCGCAGTACAGGCTGCTCCGGAGGGGGAACCGCGGGAGCGGCTGAAGGAGTTGTGCGATCTGCATGCGCTGGCAACGATCGAGGGGGAACGGGCCTGGTACATCGAACACGGCCGGTTGTCGGGGCCCCGGTCGAAGGCGATCATGGCCTTGGTGAACGAGCTTTGCGCCCTGGTCCGGCCGCACGCGATCGGCCTGGTGGACGCGTTCGGAGTACCGGGCGCGGCGGTGGACGTGCCGATGGTTGTACCGTCGCAGCATGAGTGAGCCGATTGAGCCCGCGTCGGCCGCGGAGGCCGCCCGCGAACTTGCGAAGGTCCTGCTGGAGCAGGCCGACGCCTTGGACCTGCATGATCTGCGGGCCACCACGGCCATCGAGAACGTCCGGGTGCAGGCCCGGGTACTCGCCGACGCGGTCCACGAGCGTGGTTGGGGCGACATCTTCCTCGGCATCGACTCCTACGACCCGGACGAGCTGGACGACCTGCCGCTTGGCCCGGACGACTTCGACGATCCGGCCGACTACCGCGAGATGGTCGCGGGCGACGAGGGGTTGGACGAGCCGCTGGTGCCGGAGCACGGCATCCGGCTCAGCTACCAGGCCCGGTACGACTTCGTGGTGACGGATCCGGAAGCGTTCATCGCCTACGTCCGCAGCCGCGCAGACGAGGCCCAGAACGACGACGTGATCGACGACATCGAGGACGCCCGGTCCGCCTTCGAGCTACTCGGCTACCTGGACGGGATCGGCTCCAAGGACTACGACGGCCTCGGGATCAGCCCAGCCGGCGGCGAGGAGTCGCACAAGGTGGTCGAGTTCTCCCTCTGGGACATGGACCCGATCCGCCGGGACGACACCTACCCCTACTAGGGCGGGATAGTTGTTGCTGAAGGCAATTTTTCGTACTCGCCAGTACGGAAAGTGACATTCTGTATACACAGCGTTGCCTTAGACAAGATCAATGCAAATGTTTGACCCGCTCCGTGGCGGCTCTGAGCCACCCCGTGACAACGTTCTGTTGTCGGCGACGGACGGGTCGCCGGCTCAGGCTCCTGGTGATACCGCGGCACTCCCGTCCGAGACCGGACTGTACCTCCCCTGCCGGGCTCGGAATGAGTCAGCGGTACCTCCTTCCTTCGGGCCGAAACCGCCCTCTCGGGGCAAAGCAGGACGCCGGCCGTGTCGCCGGGGTGCCGGTCGCCAGTGAGGTGGTGACCGACACCCGACACGGCCGGCGTTTCCCTTTCCCTTGCAAGTTGGCAGCCCGGCTCAGGTGGTGAGAAACGCCAGTACTGCGAGGACGCGGCGATGGCTCTCGGGGCTGTCGGTGATCCGCAGTTTCTGGAAGATGCTGCGCATGTGGGTCTCGATCGTGCGCTCAGCCAGCACGAGGCGCCCGGCGATGGCTGAGTTGGACAACCCTTCTGCGGCGAGCCCCAGGACCTCCCGCTCTCGCGTGGACAGCGCACTCAGCGGATCGCCCACCCGGGTCGGTGTCACGAGAGCCGCCACGATCGCGGGATCGAGCGCCGAGCCGCCGTCAGTCACCCGCTGCATCGCATCGAGGAAGTCGCCGACCCGCAGCACCCGATCCTTCAGCAGATAACCGAATCCACCGGTGGCGACCAGTTCGACCACGTGCTTGGTCTCCACATGCTGCGACAGCATCAGGATCGACCTGTCGGCGGATTCGGCCCGCAGTACCTTGGCTGCCTGCGCGCCGTCGTCCGTCATGGTCGGCGGCATCCGTACGTCGATGATGGTGAGGTCCGGCGCGACTTCCCGAACGGCCTCGACCAGGGCATCGGCATTGGCGACGGCCCGGACCACCTCGTGGCCGTTCTCCGTCAGCAGCCGGCTCAGGCCTTCCCGGAACAGAGCCGAGTCCTCGGATTAGCCCAACTGCAATGAAAATAAAACAAACGCCGATCACGACGCGCATGGGATCTCCGCCCTGATCGAGGTCCCGGATCCCGGTGGACTGTCCAGGGTGAGTTCGCCGCCGACCGAGGCCACCCGGTCGCGCAACGAGGTCAGCCCGAACCCCTCGCGCGCGCCGCCGATCCCGTCGTCACACACCTGGACCCGGAGCCGTCCCCCGGTCAGCCCGACCTCGATCGAGATCCGGGTCGCGCGCGCGTGCTTGAGCGCGTTGGCGATCGCTTCGCCAACCGTGAAGTACACCGCGGTTGCCACCGCCTCGTCCACCTCCAACTCGGACACACTCAGGTCGACCGGCACCGCACTGTCCTGCACGAGCCGCCGCAGCGCCACCGCGAGCCCGTCGTCAAGCCGGCTCGGCCGGACGCCGTGAGCGATCCGCCGCAACTCGGCCACGGTTCCCTCGACGGTGTCGACCACTTCGTCGACCTCCCCGTACGCCGGTCCGCCCGGGCCGAGGTGGTGTTGCAAGGATCTGAGCCGCATGCCGATGGCAATGAGTTGCTGCTGCGCCCCATCGTGGAGATCGCGCTCCAACCGTTGCCGCTCGGCGGTGACCGCGGTCATCAGCCGGGCGCGGCTCGCCCTGACCTCCTCCAGCGCCTCCCGCAGTTCCAATCGCAGGCGGCTCACCTCGATCGGCAGCCGAGCTTCCATCGCCGCCTCGCGAGCCCGCCGTACCCGCCGGGCCGAGGTCAACCCGAGCACCAGGGCACCCACGGTGGAACCGCTTGTCTGCAAGGGGATCGCGCCGCTCGGCAGGTCGAGGTGGTCGCCAGGACGCTGCAGCAGGACTTCGAGGCTGGGATCTTGGAGAGCCATGCGTAGGACGTCCTCGATCTGTTCGGGTTCGGCGCGGCCGTCGCGGACCCGCCGTACGAACTCCTGGATCTGAGCCAGCGCAACCGTGCGATCCCGGTCGACCAAGCGGGAAACGCCGCGATGCAGCCAGTGGTGGAGCGGAAGCAGAACCAGGGCAGTGATGAAGGCGGCGCTGGTGATCCCCGCTCGTTGCTGGTCCGGAAACAGGATGTCGACCGCGACCACGACGCCGGCGAACACCGCGGCGGAGACGATGCTTGTGGTGAGCCAGGTCAGCGTGGCACCCAGCAATCGATCGATGTCGAACAGGTCATGGCGCAGAATGGCGACTGCGATGGCGGCGGGGACGAGCACCAGCATGGCGGCCAGGAACCACAGGTACGCCCACGTGTCAGGGACGCCGAGAGCGATCAGCAGCCAACTCGTCGCGAGCAGGACGGGCACACTCACCGCTGCACAGACCAACCAGCGCAGCCGCAGCCTGGTCTGCTCGTCGCCGCGCCGGAATCTGGTCACGAGACTCGCCGCGACCGCGAGCAGAACGCCGAT
>NZ_DASRXP010000573.1:0-7317 GCF_035687465.1 Kribbella sp. | reverse complement strand
ATCCCGCTAGGATGCCCGGGTGAATTCGACGGATCGCCGAACCACCTCCCGCCTCGTCCCGCTGCTCGTCATCGCCATCATCGTCGGCTACATCGCCGGCATCGGATTGGTCATCGCCGGCGGTGCGCAGAAGTCCAAACTCGGCAACCAGTACAAGGTGCAGTTCCTCAGCGAAGGGGACACCTGCACCGAGTCGCTGCCGGCGCACATCGATATCAAGACCGGCAAACCGATGGACTGCACCTCGCTCGACTACAGCTTCGTCTCCGACGTTGACCTACCGGGCTTCAGCGACTCCGAGTCCGACAGGATCACCGGGCTCGCGGCGACCCTTGGCGCCGGCGAGCTGACCAAGGACGAGCAGCGCCAGATCCAGGCCGAGGTCGACAAGGTGGCGGCGACCAAGCCGGAGAAGGTCCACTACTCGGGGCTGTGGGGCACCAACCTGCAGTTCGTCGGGATCGCCCTGTTCGTGCTCGGCCTCCTGGCCGGTGTCGCGATCTGGCTGGTCTTCCGTCGGCGGAAGCGCCTCGCGCCGCCGGCGACAGTGGCCTGACAGACGGCTGGACCGGCGGGGGACGACTAGAGTGTCGCGCATGGCTGAACTGCTGACGGACGACCAGATCGATGCGGCGATCCGCGACCACCTGCCGTTGTGGAAGGTGGCGGACAACGCGCTGGTCCGCACTGTCAAGACGCCGACCTTCCTGGACGGCATCCGGCTGGTCGCGACGGTCGCGCAGTTGGCCGAGTCGATGAACCACCACCCGGACATCGACATCCGCTACACCACCATCACGTTCCGCGTCAGCAGCCACGAGGCCGGCGGCATCACCGACGACGACCTCGTCCTGGCCCGTCACATCGACACGGCCGCCGCCTGACGTCACTCTGGTTGGCGTAGGCCGAGCAAAGTACCTTCCGGGTCGGAGATGTAGGCCAGACGGCCGACGCCAGGCAACCGTTGCGGTTCGCCCGCCGTACTGCCGCCGGCCTTGGTGACGGCAAGGAGGGTGGCGTCGAGGTCGTCCACCTCGATCCAGGGGATCGCCACCTGCTCCCGGTACGAGCGAGCCATGATCGCGCCGTCGATGCCGCTGCCTTCGCCGGTCGAGGCGACGAGGTAGTCGCCGACGAAAGGCGATGGCGTCACCTCCCAGCCGAAGGCCTCGGTGTAGAAGGCGGCAGCGCGGTCGAGGTCGGCAGCGGTGAGCTCGACATGGATGATGCGTCCCACGGGGTTCTCCTTCGCAAGGGGGTTGAGAACCTCAGCATGGCCGATCGGATCAGCTCCCGTCTTGGACGGATCTTTCATGCATCAGCGCGGCGATCCCGTTCTGCACGGCGCGGAACGAGGTCGCACCGACTCCCGTGTACCGCTTGAAGTCCCGGGCTGCGTGCGCCTGGTCGTAGTACCCGTGCAGCGCGGCGAGCGTGGCCGTCGCGTCCGCCGGTCCACCCAGTAGTCCGCCGACGAAGTTGAAGTACCGGATGATCTCGCCGAACTGCTTCGGCCCGAGACCGATCGAGCCGACGAAGAGCCGGTAGAGGCTGCTGTACGAGATCCCGAGAGCGGCTGCCACCGAGGCGACGGACCCGGAGCCCTGAGCTCGATCGATCACTTGTACGGCGTGATCCAGTAACTCGCTTCGAGGAAGCACCTGGAGACGCGGGCCGAGGAACTCCGCCAGCTTGTCAGCTCGGGGCGGCCCGAATCCGGCTCCGGCGAGTTCCAGCACCAGGCGTTCCGTAGTAGCGGCGTCCGTCCAGGAGGCGAACGGCAGGACGTCGTCGACCAGGCGATCGGACAGGCCGAGCGCGGCGATCCCCCAGGGCTTGAGCTCGGCGCCGACGTAGCTCGACACCCCGGTCTGAGTCAGCACATGCGGCCGCGTCATGACCCCGAACAAGGCGGCATCGTTCGTCCACTGCGCGCCGGTCAACGGATCGTGCCGTACGCCGGGCTCGGCCAGCGCGATCGCCATTCCTGGCCGGCCGTTGGGGATCAGGATCTCCCGCTTGACCTCCGAGGAAGAGCCGGGCGCCTCGATCATCCAGTAGTGGTCGACGACGTCACGCTGCCCGGCCGGCGGGTCGAAACGGAGATAGGCGGCCACGGATTCCACGATATGGCTGCTTCACGTCATGGCGGAGGTTGGACACGGCGATCGCTGGCGGCGGTCTGGGTCGGCCGTCTAGACAGGACGAATGATCTCTCCTCGCCGTCGCGGCGGCTTTGTCGTGCTGGCTTCCGCGTTGATCGTGTCCTTCGCCACGCCCGTCCACGCCTCGTTTGGGCAGCCGGGGTGGTTCTGGAACCGGCCACAGTGCGACACGGTGTACGGCGACGGGTCCGTCACGATCACGACCTCCGACGGTGCCGTGCTCGCTCCCACCAAGGGACAGTTGCAGCCGGTCACCTATGCCAAGGTGGCCGCGCTCGAAGAGCCGAACACGTTGATCTCGATCGGTCGGCAATCGATCCAGCGCTCCAGCGACGCTGGTTGCAGTTGGCAACAGATCGACAAATCGCCGGACGACCTCACTACGTACGACGTGACGCCGGGCCCGGGTGAGACGGCGTACATCCACAGCGTGAACGATCAGCCGATCCACCGGGTGAAGAGCAATCAGGTCAGTACGGTCGCGGGACCCGTCGAAGGCGGCGGTCTGGCCGCATTCCAAGCAGGCAAGGGAAAGCTGCGTGCTGTCGCGGGCAGCGGGCAGATCTTCGAGTCCACCGACGACGGCGTGAAGTGGCGAGCCGTCGGCAAGCTGCCGGCGCCGGACCTGTTCGTCTACGACGCGGTGATCGACCCGAAGAATCCCGACCACATCGTCGCCGGGGTGATGTCCGACGGCGTCTACGTCACCGTCGACGGCGGCTCGCACTGGATCCGGTCGAAGGCGGTCACGCGGGTGAACGCCTTCAGTGTGGCGATCTCGCCGGTCGACCCGTCGGTGGTCTGGATGGAGGGCTACGAGCGCGACGAGGGCACCCGGTACATCTGGCAGTCGAACGACGGCGGGATCAAGTTCCGGCCCGTGCTCGACGCGTCCAGGGCGGACCTCTACAACGGCAACAAGCTGTGGCCGAGCCCGGTCGACCCGGATCTGCTCTACTTCGCCTACGGCACCTCGTTCGCCGGGTACGGCGCCGACCTCTACCGTTTCCGGCCGTCCACCGGGGAGCTGACCAAGCAGCACAACCGGCACGACGGGATCCCCGGGCTGGCCTTCAACCCGGCCGATCCGTCGGTGTTGTACCTCGGCCTGGCCGAGGAGCGCTGAGGAAAAACTCAGGCCGGATGCAGTCGGTTAATCGGTTAACGTAGGCCGGTGACGACTGCTGAGGAGTACCGCCTGCTCGGGTTCGCCGACGCTGACCGGGAGGCCACCGAGAAGCTCGAGGCCGACCCGGTGGCCGTGGCCGAGTTCGCCTCGGAACTCCGCCGGAAGATCGGGGCGTTCACGCCCGAGAGTGAGCTGGAGGCACCGGACGACTGGCGGATCTCGCTCGCGGCGTTCCTCGAGACGCTGCCGGACATCCGGCGGTACCACCAGGAGCGCGGGATCAGCGACGAGATCAGCTGGGCCACGCTCGCGGACCTGGGCCAGCAACTGAAGGTGCATCGCCGCACGAACGGTGACTTCGGCCTGGAGACGCACTGGTGGATGACGATCCACTGGACCGGAATGATCTACGCGCTCGGCCGGCTGCAGTTCCTGCTGCACCAGGTGCCCCCCTCTCATCCGGTGCCGGGGACCGAGCCGGGTGAATGGGTGATCGGCGTCCACATCCCCGAGTCAGGACCGCTCACCCCGGAGGCGGTGGACGCCAGTTTCGACCAGGCCCGCGAGTTCTTCCCGCGCCACTTCCCGGAGTACCCGGTGAAGACTGCGACGCTCGGCTCCTGGCTGATCGACCCGTATCTGCTGGACAACCTGCCGCCCGAGTCGAACATGGTCCGCTTCGGGCGCCGGTTCACGCCGTACGGGAAGCCGCAGGACAGCCAGGACAGTCCGGTCTTCTTCACCTTCCGCAGCCACGATCTGACGGACCTGGACAAGTTCCCCCAGGACACCACCCTGCAACGCCTGGTGATCGATCGGATCAAGTCCGGCGGCACCTGGCAGTCGGCGTACGGCTACCTCAAGCTTTAAGCGCGGGCGCGGCGGCGGCGTACTGCGATGCGCCGGGTGGTCTCGACCGCGAGACCGATCACGGCGGCCAGGCTCAGGCTGAACGCCAGCGCCTTCAGGGAGTCGTGCGCGAACGCGTCGCCGCCCACGTACCCGAGCAGCGCCACGTAGGTGTAGGCGATCGTCACGCCCGCCACGGTGAACACCAGGAACTTGCGGAACGAGTACGCCGTGGCACCCGCGGTCAGGGTGGCGACCATCCGGGCACCCGGGATGTAGCGGACCGTCATCAGGATCAGGCCACCGCGGGTGTGCAGGGCATTCGAGACTTTCTCGTACATCCTCTGCCGGGCATCCCGCCGGCGCATCCAGCGGCGCAGCGCCGGGCCGGACCCGCGGCCGAGGAAGTAGCAGGCGGTTTCGCCGATCACCGAGCCGAGCATCGCCAGCACAATCACCAGGAGCAGATTCTGGTGCCCCGCGGCGGCGGCCATGCCGGCGGTGATCACCAGGCCCTCGCTGGGGATCACGGGGAAGACAGCGTCGACGGCGGCAGCGACGAACAGGATCAGCAGCAGCCAGTGCGAGGCCATCGCGAGGCTCAGCAGCTCACGAACGGCCTCCATCAACTCTGTCACGCCTGAAGCATGACATCCGCTACCAACCCGGTCCCCATCGCGGCTCCGGCCTCCAGGCTCGGTCCAACCGGAGTTCATCCATCGTTCACAGAGCTGCCAGGCACTCCGCGAGCTCGGTCCGGGAGTGGATTCCGAGCTTCGCGTACACCTTGCGCAGGTGGTATTCGACCGTCTTCGGGCTGAGGAACAACCTCGCCGCGGCCTCCCGGATGCTCTGTCCGTCAGCGAGCAGAACGGCGATCTGCCGCTCCTGGGGGGTCAGGTCGTCCGCCGTACTCGGCTCCCGGCGCCGAGCGGTCTCCCCCGTCGCCTTCAGCTCGCCCGCTGCCAGATCGGCCCAGCTGGGCGCCCCGAGCTGGTCGAACGCCGACACGGCGAGCCGCAGCTGCGCCCGGGCATCCACCCGCCGGCGGATCCGACGAAGCCAAGCGCCATAGACCAGTCTCGTCCGGGCCGTCTCGAACACATCGAGCGTCCGTTCGTGCCAGCCGAGCGCCTCCTCGAACTGCTCCTCGCTCTCAGTGAGCAGCGCAGTCACCCGCGCAGCCCGAGCCAGCGACCACGGCTGCCCCTTCTCAGCAGCCAGTACTGCGTACGTCCGCGCGGCTGCAGTCGCATCGTCGACCCGCCCCAGCCGCAGGTAGACCTCGACCAACTCCGGCGCCGGCGACAGATCGGGATCCAGCAGTCCGAGCGAGGTCAGTACTTCGGCCAGTCGCTCGTACTGCGGCAGCGCGTCGGCGGGATTGCCCCGGCCGAGCTCCAGGTCGCCCAGCGCGAACAGGGACCACGCCGTCGCGAGGTGGATCTGGTGCTCGCTGCCGAGCTGGTTCGCCTCGGCCGCCAGCGCACGGCAGTCCGCCTCGCGGCCCCGATGGGCCGACAACCACGCCTGCCCGGCCAGGCCGACTGCCAGGTCGGTCGTCTGCCCGGTCTCCCGCGACAGCCTGATGCCCTCGTCGTAGGAGGCCGCCGCATCCGCCCAGCGATCTGTGGTCGCGTCGTCACGGGCCAGCGAGAACAGCAGGGTCGGCAGGATTCCCAGCTCGACCTGGTCGCGGCGCTCCCGCATCGCCGCCTGGACCAGTGCGCGGCCGGTCTCGCTCTCGCGCAGGAACAAGGCCGCGAAGACCATCCAGACCCTTCGGCGCCGGTCCCCGTCGAACTCGGCTGTCGAAGCCAGCGCGACGGCGGCACGAATCTGGTCGGTACCCCCGTGACCGGAAAGCACCTTGGCGACTCCGCTCGCGAGCAGGCCGAAAGTTCGTGGTCCGGAGCGCTCGACCCGCACCAGCAACTTGTCGATGTCCTGCGCTGCCCCAAGCGCCCCAGCGACATCGCCGAGCCAGAAACAGGCATTCACCGCATCGGCCAGCAGGCCGATCGCGGTGTCGGGATCAGTGGTCTCGGCGGCCGCGGCGATCAGGATGTCCCGAGCCCTGGCCGGCGAACCGCATTTCATCGCGATGTCCCCGCGCAACTCGTGCGCTTGCGTTCGTACCGGCAGGGGCGGTTCGAGGGCCAGTGCCTCGGCGAGCAGGCCGTCCGCCCGGTCCGGCATCCCCGCGAACCACGCGGCCTGACCGGCAGCGACCAGCCGGAGCGCCCGATCCTGCGCCCCTTCGGTCAGTCGGGCCGCCCGCTCGAAGGCAGTGGCCGCGATCGCCTGGCCACCGCGGTCGGCCGCGTGCCCGGCCGCGGCGTCGAGTGCGGCCGCAACCTTGTCGTCAGTGCCGAGCACGGTTTCGGACAAGTGCCAGGCCCGCCGGTCCGCGTCGTGCCCGACCAAGGCTGCCGCCACTGCGCCATGCACCGTACGCCGCTCAGCTGGTTCCGCGCTCGCGTAGATCGCCGAACGGACCAGTGGATGCCGGAACTCCACCCGGCCATCCACGATCGTCACGAGCGACGCTTGTTCCGCCTCGGCCAAGGCGGCCACGTCGACCTCCAGCTCGGCACAAGCACGGGCCACAGCACCCAGCTCGCCATCGTCGACGGAAGCGACCAGCAAGGCTGTTTGCGCATCCTGGCTGAGCCGGCGGGCCCTGCCGGCAAAGGCGTCCGCCAGCAAGGCCGGGACCGGAGTCGGCACCCCCGGAGGGATCCGCTGCAGTTGTTCGGGATCGTTGGTCAGTTCGAGCAGCGCCAGGGGATTCCCGGCAACGGTCCGGTGCAGCCGGGCGACGAGATCGATCGAAACCACGCGGTCGGAGTGGTTCCGGACCAGCTGCTGCGCCGCTGCCAGGCCGACTCCCTCGAGCTGCAGCTGAGGCAGATCCGCCTCGGCCAGCGGATGGGATTCGCCGGCGCGGGCGGCGATCACCAGCACGATCGGGTCCGCCAGCAGCCGCCTGGCCGCGAACAGGAGTGCTTCCGCCGACGGGCGGTCGAGAAGTTGCGCGTCGTCCACGAGGAGTGCGACCGGCGCCGACTCGGCGTACCGGCAGAGCAGGTTCAGGGTGGCGGCGCCAACTGCGAACCGGTCGACGGCGGTGCCCGCGGTGAGGGCGAGCGCGGCGGCGAGTGCGTCACGTTG
>NZ_DASRXP010000572.1:0-12814 GCF_035687465.1 Kribbella sp. | reverse complement strand
CAACGTGATACCCCTGCGGCGATTCAGCCACAGGTTGAAGACGCATGCCGGGTGGCGGGTCCGGCGTACCAGCGACGGCGCGCTGCTTTGGACCAGCCCTCACGGATTCGAGTTCCGCGTCGACCACCGCGGAACCCACCGGATCACGGACGAAGGAGGATCATGAGGACGGACGGACCGCTGACCGCCCTTCCGTCAGGTGTGTCCAGCTGTTCACAGCACTCGGTCGAGCGACCGTCGGATGTAGTCCATCACCCTGTCGAGGTCGGCCGCGAAGGCCGGATTGACCTGAGCCGTCCCGGCGAACCACAGGCCGAAGGCGACGTCTCGAGTGGCGATGAAGTCGTCCAGGTGAGTGAGATCGGGCAGCTCGCGGCGTTCACCATAGCCCTCGAGAAGTGCCGCACGGAATGCGGTGTAGTCGGCCCGGAAACGGTTGTCCCACAGCGGTACCGCGAGGTCGTAGAGCCAGTAGCCGAATCCGCAGTCGTCGAAGTCGATCAGCCGCACCGCATCGCCGTCGAACAGCGCGTTCTCCAGGTGCAAGTCGGCATGGATCAGGCCGAAGGCGTCCGGGTTCGTTCCGAGATCTGCCATGACAGTACGCATCCGGCGCGCGACCTCGTCGAATTGCTCGCGCACCGGTGCCGGCAGCAGGTCCCAGCATCCGGCTGCGGGCACGCCGCCGTACTCCATGGTGTCGCCGAAGAAGGTCTCCCAGTCCCACCGCATGCGGACGAACCCGGATGGCGGAGACCACGCCGAAGCGTGATCGTGCAGACGGGCGAGGATGCCACCCAATCGCCGGAAGTGCACGGGTCGCGGATTGGCCGCCTGCATTCGTCCGTTCTGCCAGCCGAGGACCGAGCAGACCCGGCCGTCGGCGACGGTGGTCCACTGTCCGCTGCGGGTCCGGATCGGCGTCGGCACGCTCAGCTCCGTGTCTGCCTGCAAGGCGGTCAGCCAGGCAAGCTCCGATCCGACTGCGGCGCGCGAATCGACTCCACGGCCGTGCCGGTTCGGCCGATGGACGCGCAGCAGGAAGCGGGCGTCGCCGGAGTCGACCCGAAACGTGGTGTTCTCGCCGTGCGCGATGAACGACAGGCGTGGTTCGTCGACCGGGTAGTCCGCAAGCGCCCGGACGGCTGTGCGGCGAATGCGTGCGACCTGTGCGCGCTTCGACACCAGCTCGGGCATCCGCGCAGCGTAGCGCCGACGCCTCGATCGCCGCCAAGAATTTACCGGATCACGGGCGGATGAGGATCTTGAGGACGGTCGGGTCCTGGTCCAGGTGCTGGAAGGCGGCTGGGGTTTCGGTGAGGGGCATGGTCGTTGTGTGCAGAGGGCGAGGATTGAAGGTGCCTCGGGCAAGCATGGCGACCGCGGCGGTGACGTCTTCGTCCCAGAGGTGGGCCGCGCTGCCGATCAGGTGGCGTTCGCCCAGGACGACGTCCAGCCAGGGAAGCACCAGACGATCTGCCCGGAAGCCGACCAGGACGATCGTCGCGCCTCGCCGGCTGAGCTCGACCGCGGCCGGGGCCTGCGGGACGCCGGCGCATTCCAGTACGACATCGGCACCACGGCCGTCGGTGAGGTCGCGGATGACCGTCACTGCCTCGTCCGGGCTGCAGGCGATCGCGCCGAAGTCCGAGGCGAGTCGGCGACGCGATGCCACTGGATCAACGGCGACTACCGCGGCAGCTGAGGAACTCAACGCAGCCTGAGCGACCGACAGTCCGACCGTGCCCGCGCCATAGATACACACCACTGCGCCAGTGAGATCACCTGCCTTCCGCAACGCCCGTACGGCGACTGCGCACGGCTCCGCAAACGCGGCGACATCCAGCTCCACCGCTGGTGGCACGACGACTGTGGTTCGTGCATCGGCCAGCATGTATTCTGCGAGGCCGCCGTCCTGCTGTTGTCCACGGACCGGGAGATCCGGGCACAACCCTTCCTGGTTCCGGTCGCACCACCAGCAATGGCGGCATCCCACCACCACGTCAGGGATGACACGAGTTCCTACCGCCACCTCTTCACCCGGGCACGCGACCACGGTGCCGACAACCTCATGGCCGAGGGTCAACGGGATCGCGTCGGGCGGGATGCTGACCGGCCCCTCCCGGTATTCCTCCAGGTCACTTCCGCAGAGCCCGACTCGTTCGACCCGGACCAGCACCTCGCCGGCGGAGGGTCGGGGCGTCGCCACGGCCTCGACCCGAAGATCGCGCGGACCGTACCAACGAACAGCGGACATCACAGCGTGCTCACCCGCCGCTCCACCTGCTCGAGCCCAGGCCGAAGCCGTACGCCGTGTCCCGCGTCGGCCGATGCCGTGATCCTTCCATCGACGATCTGCGGCAGCCCTTCGACCAGTTCGTCGTACCAGGTGCGAAGGAACGCACGAACGGTCTCCTGCAGGAACCCGTTCGGCGACGACTGCGCAAGATGAACGCAGGCAGCCAGCGACGCCGGACCCGTGCAGTCGTGGGGAGCAATCGGCACGCCGTACGCGTCCGCCATCGATGCAACCTTGCGTGCCTCCGTCAGGCCACCGGTCCACTGCACGTCGACCGTCGCCACATCGACCACCCCACCTTGCAGCAGGGGAGCGAAGCCTCGCCGCCCGACCAGGGTCTCCCCGATCGCGATCGGAACGTCCACGTCGTTCGCAAGTTTCCGCAGGGCGTCGATCGCGTCCGGACGCATCGGATCCTCCACCCAGAAGGGCCGGTACGGCGCGACTGCGTGGATGATCGTCGTCGCGGCCCGGCGACTCCACAAACCATGGAGCTCGATCATCAGGTCCATCTCGAACCCGACCTCGCTGCGGATCGCCTCGATGATGGTGAGACCGGCCGTCAGGGCGTCGTTGCCGATGGTGGTCCCACCGGTGAGCTCGGCGGCCTGGTCGAACGGCCAGATCTTCATTCCGCGCACGCCTTCGTCGAGCAACTCCCGGGCCAGAGCGGCGGGCCGCGTCATGAACGCCTGGAGGTCCTCCCAGTCCTGCCCACCTGAGGAGGCCGGGACTCCCCAGTTGTCCGAACGCTGGCGCGTGCTGGAACCGATATAGCCGGGACCCGCGCAGGTGTTGTAGATCGGCAGCGAGTCATGCACCCGACCGCCGAACAGCTCGGCCAGTGGCAGTCCGGCCTGTTGCCCGACGAGGTCCCAGAGCGCGAGGTCGACGGCCGCGTTGCCGCGGACCTCCGCTCCTGCGCCTTGGAAACCGGTGTACGGACGCAGGGCGGAAGCCATTGCCTCCGGCATCGGGTCCTCGGTCTGCAGCAGCAAGTCCGCCGCCGACTCGTGGATGTAAGCCTCCACCGTCCGGGCGCCGATGAACGCTTCACCGAGCCCGACCCGGCCGTCGTCCGTGTGCAACTGCAGGAACAGCAGATTGGGCTGGATCTCCGGCCGGATCGTCTCCACCGCGGTGACTCTCACGAAGGGTTCGCACCTGCTCCCGATTCATACGTTGTTTGGATCATCGTGGCATCAGCCTCTGTAGTCTCCTGTTCCGCGCTGATCGAACCGTGCAACGACTTCGGTTCGTAACTGGGGGTAACACTCTCGACCACTGGGCTTTGTAGCGTCGTCGGTGTGAAAACAGGCAGGACCGCGGTGGTCAGGCGATGACTGCCGCTTCGCCGCCACGGCGGCGCGTCCGGGTGTGGTTCGGGCAGTACCTGATCGGCGACTACATAGGCGAGCCCGCCTACGCCAACCGCTACGAGGCAGCCATGCGCCGCCGCTTCCCCGGCCTCGACATCACCAATGACCCGCTGGGACAACGCGCGCAACAGGATCAGTCCCGAGCGGCTGATCCTTAACGAGCTGTGCCGGCCAGATCTCTCAGCCGACACAGCTCGAACAGTTCAGATCAGACCGGTTCAGCCGATGGAGATTCGGTCGAGGTCTGGGGCTGAGTCTGCGTCGTTGTGGACCTTGATCGTGTTGGCGCCTGCCTGCAGGGTTATGGGGAGCGAGACGGTGGCGGGGGTGTTGTTGCCGATGCCGCTGACTTTTGCTTCGAGTGGGGGCGCGCCGTTGACCGTGATGAAGAACGAGCGGTCGCCGTTCACGGTGTAATCGAGGTACAGGGTGTACTGGCCCGCCTGGGGCACGGTGACGTTGCCGAAGGTGACGGCGGCGTCCGCGTCACCACCCACGTTCCGCACCTTCTGCCCACCGGAGCATGGTGTGCAGTTCGTGATCCCGGCCGAACCGAGCTGGTTCGACGAGCTCTCGGCCTCGCGCATGAACACCCGGTCAGCCGGCCGGACCTGGATCGGTACGACCTTGCGGACCGTGTGTGGTTGCCCGACGGTCTGGAACGTGACCTCGACCGGCACCTGCGCGGGTGCGGTCTGCCCGCCCGCCGGGCTCGTGACGGTCCAGGAGCCCTTGATCGTCTGGCCGAGCCTCAGCCCGGTGGCCTTCGTCGCCGAACCGGTGAGGGTCCAGCCGGCCGGTACGACGGGTTGCATCGTGACGTCGTCGACCGATCCTTCGTCCAGCCGTAGCTCAGCCGAGAGGTCGATCGACTGTTGCCCCGATCCGACCCAGACGACGCCCGACGGGCTCACCGTCATGGTCGTCTTCGGCACGTACGACGCCGGCGGCAACGGGCCAACGGCGATCCGGTCCAGCGCCGGACCCTTCGCATCATTGCTGGAAACCTCGATCGTGTTGGATCCGGCCTTCAGCGGTACGGCGATCGCCGAACTACTCGGGACGTCCGGGTTCCCGGCATCCACCCGCGCAGTCACCGGCGCGGCACCATTCACCCGTACTGCGAACGACGCCGCCGCCGACGTGGTCGCGTCCAGCTGGAGACGGTAGTTGCCGGCAGCATCGACCTTGACGTCGCGGTAGGTCACCGAGTTGCGGCTCCCCTTGCCGAGTCCGGAGACCTGCGCGGTACCCGAGCAGGCGGCGCACAGGTCGATCCGTGCCGACCCACGCCGGACGTTCTTCAGTGCTTCGGCTTCCAGTGGCACCGGGTTCACCAGGTTCTGCAGGGCGAGCGGGTAGCCGTAGCCGACCTTGATCTCGTCGATCCGGAGTTGCTTGTAGAACGGCGGTGCCTGCGGTCCGCTCCAGGTGTTGAGCACCTCGAGTTTGAGGTAGCGGGCGACCTGGTTGCCGATGTCAATGAACTGCGTACCGCGCGCGCTGGGCATAGCGCTCGTCCGCACCGGGTCGCCCCAGTGCACGCCATCCTTGCTGACATAGACCTTGTAGTCCTTGATCCGGGCCGAGTCCTCGGGCCTTCCGAAGGACTCCCGCGCGTGGGTTGGCGACCACTCGGTCTGGTTGACCGCCAGGTACGTCGCCACGCGTGGCTTGCCCAGGTCAAGCGTCATCGAGACCGGCTGCTGGCCATTGCTGTCCCAGTAGCTCGGGTAGCTCCCGTCGACCAGGTTGGAAGCAGGGTTGCCGACCTTCGACGAACTCGCCGTCGCCTTCAGGATCGACTGCGGGTAGAGACCTTGCTGCCCGGCGGTGCTGACCTTGAACGCGGTGTCATAGGTGTCCCAGGCGGTGATGCCGAGGATGGTGAGATAGCCGCCGGACTGGTTGAAGCGAAGCCGCTTGCCGGTCCGGACGTCCGTCACCTCGGTGACGCGGTAGCCGTTGTCCCGGAGCCGGATGTAGTCCTGCGACTTCGGTTTGGTCAGGACGTGCACGTACTGCGTGGCCGCGCCCGGATCCAACGTCACGACGCCGTGCGCACCGTCGTTCCAGAATCCCGGTTGCATGCCGCCGTACATGTAGCCGCCGCCGAGCTTCCGGTCCAGCGAGGACCAGACAGGGGGCAACCACTCCGCCATGAAGTTGTTGAACTTCTCCTGCTGTGGCGGGAACTTGCCGTTCACCATCGCGGTCTCGGCCATCAACGACTTGATCGACGAGCCCGCGTTGGCGACGTACCGGCCGACGCTGAGGCCGAAGTCGACCGCGCTGTCGTTGCCGTCGTACCACCACTGGCCGACGGTGGGCAGCTTGTAGTCGGCCTCCGTCAGTCGCGGCATCGGCGTGAAGGTGGCCTGTGGGTAGTCGTAGGCGGGCGTGATCCCTGTCTTCTGCTCGTTGCTGACCGTGTCCATGATCGGGGTGTCCTCGTTGTTGTTGCTCAGCAACCACGAGGGCCTCTGCGCCCGGATCTGTTCGTACAGCCCGTGCTGTTCCCAATAGGCGTTGTCATTGTCGATCCAGAAGCCGGACAGGTCGGGATAGTTGTCCATCACCTCGTGGAACAGGTCGTAGCTGTACATCCCGAAACCGTCCCGGGTGGTCAGGTCGACCTGCTGACCCTTGTACGCCGAGTACGCGGCCGAGTCGAGCGTCTCGACCCCGGGTACTTCGTTGTGCCACTGCGGGTCATCGGTCATGTAGAGCAGCACGTGGACGCCCTTGGCTTTGCCGGCGGCAACCAGTTCGCCGAGGAAGTCGCGCTGGGTCGAACAGCTACCAGGGATGCTCGACGGCCACGGCCGCGCGTAACCGAGGCGGCTGTGGAAGGTGGCCAGGACGATGTAGGAGGCGTGCAACTTCTGGGCCTCGTCGACCCAGTAGTCGGCGTTCCAGCCGCCGGCGGTGACGTCGTGCTCCCAGGCGGCGCAGTCGGTGTGACGCGGGGCGGTGAACATGCCCCAGTGCAGGAAGAGGCCGGCGGTGGAGTCGCGCATCCACTGCTGGCGCGGGTTCTCCACCTCCGCCCGGGCGGGGGTGGCACTGAGCAGTGCCGCGAACACGGCCAGGACCAGGGCGACGGCGGTGAGGCCGCGCCGGCGCCCGGCAAGTCGGAAGACCATCGGTTCTTCACTCCTCGAGAGTGGCGGGAGGAATAATGGCAAAAAGATTGCCTATTCAGAGATCCGATGATTCCAACGGAACCAGGTCCAGGTCAAGACCTGGACCTCAACTCCCCGGTACGGCGAGGAGCTCGGCGAACACCGTGTCCAGCGCGAGCCGGGCGGCGCCGAGCGCGACCGAGTCGGCGCCCATGGTGGAGGTGACCACCTCGAGCGGCACCAGGGTGAACTTCGCCAGTTCGCGCCGGAACGGCTCCGCGAGGATCGGGCCGCCGCGCGACATTCCGCCGCCGAGCACGACCATCTCGGGGTCGACAGCCAGGGCCAGCACGGCGGCGCCACGGGCCAGCACCTCCGCGAACTCGATCAGCACCGCCAGGCTCTCCGGGTCCTGCCGCGCGGCGGAGGTGATCACCATTTCGCCTTCACGACCGGCGGCGGTGCCCGCTGACCGGGCCAGTTCGGCGCCGCGGGCGTGCAGCCGCTCGACCGCGGCTTCCCAGCCGAGCATCGGCAGGGCGCCGATCTCGCCGGCCGCGCCGTGCCGGCCCTGGTGAACCTGTCCGTCGATCAGGACGCCGGCGCCCGCGCGATGTCCCGCGAACATGTAGACGATGTCCCGGTGATTCTGCGCCGCGCCCTTCCAGTGTTCGGCCAACGCGGCGAGCTTGACGTCGTTTGCCACGGCAACAGGTCGTCCCAGCCCTTCGGAGAGCGCGCCGGGGACGTCCACCTCAGTGAATCCAGGCAGTGAGTACGGCGCCAGGCCGGATCCCACCGGACCGTGGCCCACGTCGTGCACGCCCTCGGCCGCGCGCAGTGTCCCGGTCACTCCACAGGCGACGCCGGTGATGTCGGACGGCGCTAGTTGCGCCTCGACCCAGCACGCCCGGGCGGTCTCGACGGCAGCGCTGAGGCGGCCTGCCGCGTCGAGCTCCGGGTCGAGCTCGCGGCGGCTGGTGGCCAGGGTGTTGCCGCGCAGGTCGGTGACGACGGCGAGCGTCTTGTGGGCGCCGATGTCGAGGCCGCTCACGTAACCGGACTCCGCGCGGAACCTGAAGTACCGCGCCGGCCGCCCGGCGCCCCGGCCGGAGGACGGCTGGCGTGGCGGAGTGGTCTCCTCGACCCGGCCCTCGGTGAGTAGTTCGGCGAGCAGGTCCTCGGCGGTCGGGCGGGACACCCCGATCACGGCGCGCAGTTCCCGCAACGTCAGCGACGGCGCCTTCAGGAAGGCGCCGAGCGCGGCGGCCAGGTTGAGCTTGCGCAGCAGCGACGAGTCGCCCAGCCGCGCCCCGGCATCTCTGTCTTGACTCATCCGATGAATCGTCCTTATGCTCGCGAATGGCAATAAGGCTAACTAGCCTGCATATTACAACTGAGGGAAGCTCATGGCACCACGGTGGAGAGGAGCGGTCGCCGCAGCGACGCTCCTGACGGTAGCGCTCGCCGGCTGTACCAGCGGCGGCAAGTCGGACAGCAGTTCGGCCGGTGGTCCGGTCGAGCTGACGATGCTGACGTTCGAGACGCCCAACCTGCCGGCTTCGCTGTGGGATTCGGCGATCGCCCGGGTCTCGCAGAAGGTGCCAGGGGTGACCATCAAGAAGCTGGTCACGCCGAACGTGGACCGGACGACGTACGCGAAGCAGTTGGCGAGCTCGGGGCAGCTGCCGGACATCATGATGGCGGTGAATCCGCAGGGCTTCGCCGAGGGCGGTCAGCTGGCCGACTTCAGCCAGGACGAGCTGAAGGACTTCGCCAGCCCGGAGTCCGGTGCGATCAACGGCAAGATCTACCAGCTGCCCACCAACGCGCAGCCGCAGTCGTTGCTCTACTACAACAAAGCTGACTTCGCGAAGGCCGGTATCACCGCGGCACCGAAGACCTGGACCGACTTCCTCGCCGTCTGCGCGAAGCTGAAGGCGGCCGGCATCACGCCGATCGCGGTCGGCGGTGGTGGGCAGGACACCTTCGCCAGCATGTACACCTGGGTCGGCACGGTCGGAACTGATGTCTACCTGACCGATCCCAAGTTCTCCCAGGAGATCGCCGACGGCTCGAAGACGTTCGCGGACCCGCAGTTCGTCAAGGCCGCCGACAAGGTGGCGCAGCTGGCCAAGCTCGGCTACCTGGACAAGCAGGGCACGAGCCGCTCGTATGCCGACCACGAGAAGGCTTTCCGGGCCGGCTCGGCCGCCATGTACCCGATGGGTTCCTGGTTCGCCTCCTCGGCCGACAACGACAAGCCGAAGTTCGACGTGGGCGTGTTCGCCTGGCCGTCCGACGACGGCAAGGCCGTCGTGCCGAACCTCACCGGCGGCGGGCTGAGCGTCAGCGCGAAGGCCGAGAACGTCGATCTGGCCAAGAAGTTCGCCCTCGAGTGGACCAAGGACAAGGAGACCTCGGACGCCTTCACCAAGGCCGACGGGACGTTCAACACGATCGCCGGGTACCAACCGCCGGCCGACATGGGTCCGCTCTTCAAGGAGACGCTTGCCCTGTACAACCAGGCGGTCAAGGACGGAACGGTGACACCGGCCCTGTCGATCGAGCAGGGCGACAACGGTCTGCCGGCCGACCTCACCGTGCCGATCCAGCAGATCGCGGTCGAACTGCTGAACGGCAAGTCCGATGCGCAGGCTGTCGTGTCGAAGTTGGACAAGGAGTACGCGGGCCTCAAGTAGGCGGTTCTGCTGTCGGAATTGGCTAGAGAGAGGTCTGTGATGTTGCGGCGTGTCCGCGAGTTCTCCGGGTTCGCCCTGCCCGGTCTGTTCCTGTACGGCGTGCTGGTGCTGGTGCCGATCGTGTGGACCGTGGTCCTCGGGTTCACCGATCGGAACCGGTTCGCCGCGGAGACCAACTGGGTCGGGTTGCAGCAGTTCCAGCGGCTGCTCGAGGACGACCAGTTCTGGCTGGTCCTGAAGAACACCTTCGTGGTGACGGCGATCGTGGTGGTGGTGCCGAATGTCGTCGGCCTCGCGCTGGCGCTGCTGCTGAACCGCGAGACGCGGCTCTACCGGTTGCTGCGCGCGGTCTTCTTCACGCCGGTGATCCTGAGCGGCATCGTGGTCAGCGTCATCTGGCAGAGCGTGTTGCGCCCGGATGGCGTGCTGAACGCAGTACTGGTCGATGCAGGGGTGACGGACGCGCCGCGCTGGTTGTCCGATCCCGGCATCGCGCTCTTCTCCATCAGCGGGATCCTGTGCTGGCAGTTGCTCGGCTTCTGCGTCGTGGTGTACCTGGCGGGCCTGAACGCGGTACCGCAGGAGCTGTATGAGGCGGCGATCGTGGACGGGGCCGGCTGGTGGCGGCGGTTCGGGTCGATCACCTGGCCGATGATCGCGTCGTCGGTGACGATCAACACGGTGATGCTGCTGATCAGCGGCTTCAAGGTGTACGAGCACATCCTGGTGCTGACCAACGGTGGGCCGGGCCGCAACACCACGGCGTCGATCGCGTTCGACGTGATCGAGAAGGGCGTCCGGGGCGACCGGATCGGGTTCGCCGCCGCTGAGGCCACCATCATGCTCGGCATCATCGTGCTGCTCAGCGCCGTCGTGCTGCGGCTGCTGCAGCGGCGGGAGGTCAACCTGTGAGAAGTCGTCTCGAGGTGCTCCGGCCGATTGCCGCGATCGCCCTGGCCGCGGTGTTCTTCTTCCCGATCTACATCGTGGTGATGGGAATGCTCAAGCCGGCCGACAAGATCCAGTCGTCGCCGCTCGGGCTGCCGCTGCAGCCGACCGGTGAGAACCTGGGCGCGGTGCTGGGACGATCCGACGGGCTGTTCTGGTCGGCCCTGCTGAACAGCGTCCAGATCACCGTGCTGTCGGTCGTGCTGCTGACCCTCCTGTCGGCGATGCTCGCCCACTACCTGGTCCGGTCCCACGCTCTGTGGACCAAGCCCGCGATGCTGGTGCTGCTCGCCGGCCTGATGATCCCGCCTGCCGTGATCCTGCAGCCGGTCACCCAGGTGCTCGGTGCGGCCGGTCTGATGAATTCGGTGGTCGGGGTGGTGGCGAGCAACGTCGCCTACTACCTTCCGTTCGGCGTTTTCGTCTTCTCCGGGTTCGTCGGGACCGTCCCGGTGGAGATCGAGGAAGCGGCCAGCATCGACGGCGCGAGTCGGTTCCGCCTGTTCTGGCAGGTGGTGTTCCCGATCATGCGGCCGGCCGCGGCCAGCGTGATGATCTTCCTCGGCGTCTGGGTCTGGAACGACTTCCTGACCCCGCTGATCATCCTCGGCCCGGAGGCCGGTACGACAGTCACCGTCGGGGTCTACCGCTCAGTGGGCGAGTACTCCACCAACTTCGGCACCCTGTACGCGTTCTCCTTCCTGGCTTCGCTGCCGGTGCTGCTGTTCTTCGTGGCCCTGCAGAAGCAGTTCGTGGCCGGTCTGACCGCGGGATCGGTCAAGTGAGCGCCGGGATCCGGTTCGAAGCCGGAGTCCTGCTGCTCGACACCCCGACCACCTCGTACTCCGCGTACGTGGCCGTGGGCGACGACATTCCAATCCACACCTATTGGGGTCCGCGGATCACCTTCGCGGACGCGACCCACCTGGCCACACTTACGACGCAACGGCTGGCCGCCGAGTGGACGAGCTTCCGGTCGGCGTCGAACGGGCATGAGGAGTACCCGATCGACGGCAGACTGCAGTTCGGCCGCTCCGCGCTCTCGTTGGAGTTTCCGGGACGGATCCGCAGTACGGAATGGCAGTTTGTCCGGCACCACGTGCACGACGAGCACCACGTGGAGCTGGTGTTCGCAGTACGGGATCGAGCTGTGGGTGTCGGTCTGCACTACCGGGTGTACGACGCCAGTGACGTCATCGACCGGTGGGTGACGCTGCGGAACGAGTCGTTCGAGGAGGCGTTCGACGTCCATCGGCTCGACTCGGCCGCGTGGGTGATGCCGGAGCAGTCCCGGCATCGGTTCTCGCATCTCACCGGTCGATGGGCTGCCGAGACCCTGCTGCACCGAACAGAGCTGACCGACAGCCGGTTGACGCTGGAGAGCCGTCGGGGCATCACGAGTCACCACGCGAACCCGTGGTTCGCGGTCGACGACGGCACGGCGACCGAGGAGCACGGCGACGTCTACAGCGCGGCACTGCACTGGAGCGGGTCGTGGCGGCTACTCGCCCAGCGCGACCTCGAAGAACCCGCCCAGGTTTTGTTCGGCTGGGGGCATGAGGACTTCGGGCCGCGGCGGCTGGAGCCGGGCGAGCAGCTCGAGACGCCCGTCAGTTCGGGCCTGTACTCCGCGGGTGGCTTCGGCGCGGCGAGTCGGGCCTGGCACCGCTATGCCCTTCGCGAGGTGCTGCCGCGGGCTGATGAGGTTCGTCCGGTGCTCTTCAACTCCTGGGAGGCGACCGGCTTCGAGGTCAGTGAATCAGGGCAGCGCGCGCTGGCCCGGCAGGCTGCTGAGCTCGGGTGCGAGCTGTTCGTGCTCGACGACGGCTGGTTCGGCCGACGGTCGAGCGACCAGGCGGGGCTCGGGGACTGGTGGGTGAACCCGGACCGGTTCCCCGGTGGGCTGCAACCGCTGATCGCCGACGTGCACGAGCTGGGCATGGGATTCGGGCTGTGGATCGAACCAGAGATGGTCAATCCGGACTCCGACCTGTACCGCGCCCACCCGGACTGGGTGTACCACTTCGAGGGCCGGACGCCGGCGCTGATGCGGAATCAGTTCGTCCTCAACCTGGCCCGGCCGGATGTGGCCGACTGGATGCTCGGCGAGCTGGACGCGCTGCTGTCCGCGCACGACATCCAGTTCGTGAAATGGGACATGAACAGGCCGTTCGCCGACACCGGCTGGCCGGCCGAGCCGGAGCGACAGGGCCGGCTCTGGTTCGATCACGTCACGGGGGTGTACGCCGTACTCGACGCTCTGCGGGAGAAGCATCCCGGCGTCGCCTTCGAGGCGTGCTCCGGCGGGGGTGGCCGGGTCGACCTCGGCATGATGGCCAGAACGGACCAGTTCTGGACCTC
>NZ_DASRXP010000571.1:0-5087 GCF_035687465.1 Kribbella sp. | reverse complement strand
TTGGTGGCGAAACCGACATAGAGTTGGTTGTCGACTCTTTCCGCCGCTTGTTCCGCGATGGCTCTGAGTCGATCGCGCGGCAAAATCGGACGAGTCGCCAGCCGTAAGTCTGCAGGCCAGGTCCCGAAAGCTTTGCGTAGAGCCTTTCGGGTCTGGCGCACGGGGAAAGTCGTGATCTTCGATTCCTCGGCGAGTTTCAGGAGGGCGGTAGCGGTGCTGTCGGCGGCGTCGCGTAGCCATCTGAAAGCCGGTGTACTGAGATCGCCGAGGGAGAGCCGCTGGGTGACGGCATATTGGATCGCATCGTCGGTGAAGCCCGAAGTCGAGAGGATGACGTAGCGGTAGTCATACCTGGACATATCGGGGGAGTGCTTCTTGGCGGTTCGCCAGGAGTAGTGCTCGTTGACATCGTTGACGACGCCCAATGCGTTGCGAAGTACCGGCAGTCCAGTTGGAGCCTTGCGAAACTTGGCCTCGATGAACATCCGCAACGGATAGCTGAGCGGTACTGCTGAGCGCAGTTGACCGAGTACGTCCACCTGGTGCAGGGCGCCGCGGCCGTAGATGTTGAGCTCGTTCCCCGCCATTTGAAGTGCGAAACTGTCCTGCGAGGGGTGCACCAGGAGGTCATAGCCACTGTCCTTGATGAGCCGGGCGATGAACTCCTCGAGAACGTATCCGCGTAGCGACGACTGGCTGATCATCCGCGCAGCATAGGCGCCGGAGAGCCTGCATGGAATGGTTGCCGTAACTGCCGCACCGCGAGGAGACTCTTGAGTCAACCGGCGACAATGCACGGTATCGGCTACCTGTTGGAGCCGGTGTCAATCGCGGCCTACCTCCCTCAGCAGGTGAGTCCAGAGTTGCAGTGCTATGTGGAGAATTTTTGCACCCTCCTCGCGGCGATAGCGCAACTTCAGTCGTGGTCGATCGGTGGCTGCGTGCTCAGGCGGAGCCCCGGCAAGGGATGCCGCCGCTCGGTGCGAGGGTGTCTAAGGGGCCAGCCCTGTTGGCGGACGTAGGATCCCGAGATGGATGCGACTGTTGCGATTGGCGCGGGTACTGCGCTGGTCGGTGCTCTCCTTGGTTCGCTTGGAGCTCCACTTTTACAGAGGCGACTAGCCGACCGAACGAGCTTGCGCAAGGAGCGCACGGTTCTGTACGCGGACGCCATGCTCTATGTGCACTTCGTTAACGAGAATCTCCGATTGTTGGTAGATCCGGAAGGGAGTCCTGGTACGACCGCGAAGGAAATCAGTCAGCGCGACGAACTGCAACAGGTGCCAGATCAGATGACTGCACGGATGCGGCTGCTGGCTCACAAGCGCGTACGGGATACATGGCTTGAACTGCTGCAAGCACAAGAGAACCTGAGCTACCAAATAGGCGAGGATGATCCGGGCTTCCGACAGCCGGGTATGGACCCGATGGCGGCCGTTCCGGAGGGCTACATGCCAGTTGTCCGGCTTCGGACAGCGAGTGAGCGGTTTGAGAAGATGTGCCGCAACGCCCTGGGCGTCGCAGACTGAGCTTCTATGGTGCACGAGGCGCGTTGGTCGGGCATCCGAGGGTTCAGCCTGACCGTCAGTACTTCGCGACTCTTGGCGGCTTGCGACAGTAGAACAAGGCGATCCAGAACTTGAGTCGCGGTGCTGACGCAGGGCTGCATGCGTTGGCCAGTTGGTGGGTGTCACGATCTGCGGCCTGCCCTTGGCAACCGGTCATGATGGCGGCATAGTGCTCCGCGGGGGACGTGGCAGGAACTTCTCGGGGATCTGTAGTGGCGCAGGGGTGCGCCGTGACGGTGGTCCAGCTGACTGATGTCCAGTTGGTTTGCTTGCCCGATCCCAGGGTTGTTCGTGCCGGGAGTCGCCCGAGCACGCGGGAGGGGGAGCGGTTATGTTCCGTCATCGGGTGGCGACTCGCGTCTACGTTGAGGCTGGTCAGCTCTGGGCGGGTGGTCGTCCTGCCGGATTGGATCGCCGTGCGTACGTGCTGAAGGTTATCGGGTTGGCGAGCCAGGCGGCCGAAGCGACCGTCGGTGCAGACGATCGCAAAGGCGAGGAGCTCTGGGCTGACGCAAAGGTCATCGAAGCCGAGTGCACCTTCGAACTCGGAGATTTCGACGTCGCATTGGGGATGCTGGCTGCGGCCGCGGCGACCTACATCGCTCGAGCCAAGACAGGCCGATCCTTTGAGCTGTCGGAAATCGCCATTCTGCTCAGCCGTTGTTACAGCCAGCTTGGGCACTCGGAGGCCGCCGCGAGGTTCGCGGTTGAGGCCTATCAGCGTAGGCCCGAGAGCGAGATGGACTTTCCGTTCCTCAACTGGCACTTGAGCATGATGCTGGCGGGTGGATATGGGCCCCAGGTCAAGAATCTTCTCGACGGTGCGTCCGATGGCGATGGTCCAGAGCCGAGCCGTAGCCTCCTGATGGTGCTCGAGCACGCGTGCGGCCTGCGATCGCTCGGACCGGACGAGCTGCTGCAATGTCTCGCCGCGCTGGCGGAAGTACCGTCGGAAATAGCCGGCTACCAGCGGCAGGTTGTTGCAAGCTCTCTGGCCAAGGCGGGCCAACGGGAGAAGGCGATTGACACCTTGCGCTCCCACATCGAACGACTCATCGCCGAGGACGAACCGAGCTGGAGCATCGCCAGAGCGAAGCAGGACCTCGCCAGGCACCTTCAGCTCGAAGGCGACCACGAGCAGGCGCTCGTGTTGGCGCTTGAGGCATGGGCAGTCATCGAGGCCGGCAGATCGTCCACTGGGTCAGCTGAGCTTCGTCAAAGCATCGACAACTCCTTCGCCACCGCACGTGAGGTCGCCATGCGGTCCGCCGTAGAGCTCGAAGACTGGGGCCTCCTCACGGAATTGATCGAGGCATCGCGCCTCCAGTCAAATCCCGACGTGATCGGTTCCGGCTTCGAGTTGGACACCACGATCCGCACTGGCCAAGCGCCGGCGAAAGTACCTCGCCCAGGCCCAACGAAGTCGCTGAACATCGACGAGCTTCCAGAGCCGTACTCGACGGTATTCGAGGGGATCTATCACGCCCGCCTCGACCTCGCCCAACAAGCTGGCATCGCCAGCCGAGGGCGATCTGCCTTGGCGGCGGCGCGCGACAGAATGCGATCGACGACTCTCCACATGTCTCCCGCCGGCCCGACGATCGATATTGACCTGATCGCAGACAAGGTCGGAGGGGGACCGCTGCCTTGGTGGCACACGTGGGTCGAGCGCGGCCATGTCTTCTGGACCTTGATCAGCCCGTTGGGACAGGCTGACGGCGGATTCATCGACCTACGTGAGGACTCAGATCTTGCGGCTGCATTGAACGCCTGCGCGCTCGGCAACGGGATGCCCGCGCCAGTGCCGTCCGGCCGCGACGACGACGATCTCTCCGGCGCACTCAAAGCGTTCGAGAGCTTCGAGGAGCTCCAGATAACGGCGCCGCTCGCCAAGCTGCTGCCGCCGGCACTCGCCGAGCAAGCCCATTCCGCGACCCGGCGGAGCCCGTGCGGGTGTATGCCTCGATCGCCGCCGAACTGTCCGCAGTGCCATGGCCAATCGTTCCAATCCGACCGGACTCGAACGCGCCACGTTTGGTCGAACGCTGTTGCCTCTCCTACTTGCCATCGGTCGCCACCATCGCGGCATCGTCGCGCGATTCGGATCAGGCAACCCTTTGGCCGTTCCTGCTGAGCTGCGACTACATGAGCGATCACGCAGAGCGGCCCTACCTCGAAGTGAAGCCTCGAGCGGCGTGGCGATTGCTAGGCACGCCAGTGCACGCCTCCTCGAACGGGAAGGTGCAGCTCGCTACCTTGGAGAACCTGGCCGCGGCACTCCGCACCCTGTCTCCTGGCCAGCCTGGGCTCGCGTTCTTCCGGGCCCACCACGACCGGCGTGACGGCGACCCGAGCATCTCCGGTCTTGACCTGCAGAACGCCACATTTCAAGCCGGAATGCTGTGGGTCACCGACGGAGCCACCGGCCAGCCAATTCTTCCAGTTCCGAGCCGCGTCATCCTGTCGTGTTGCTCGTCGGCTCCCACCGCCGAAAGAAGTGGTGCCGAGAGTCTCGGGCTGGTTTCGGGGTGCCTGCGCTCTGGCGCCAACCACGTGTTCGCTACCGGCGTCGATGTACCGAACGCGTCCTTCACTAACGCCTGGGACGATATGTTGATCGAGCTCATGCTCACCGCGGACGATCCGGTGCGTGCGCTGCGAGACTTGCAGCTCCGAATGCTTCGCGAGTGGCAGGTCTACTCGCTACGGGGGAGCGCTGACGACATGTACGACATCCGCGATCCGCTACCGATTGTGTGGGCCTACTACCAAGCGTACGGGATCTGAAGTAGGCGTCTGTGGCGCAGATTCGTGTAACCCAGGAACTGGCAGAGGCCTTCGTCGAAGAACGCATTGCGCGACTGGACTACCCACGGCGATCGAACGCATTGGAGATCCTGGTCCAGGGCGCCGAGGCTGGTGCCGTCGTGATCAGCCTGCTGCAAGGTCCGGTCACTGTCGCCCAAATCGTCAGAGCAATCAAACGCTGGGCGACGACCCGGCCTACCAACGAGGCCTTGATCATCAAGGGCCCAGGTGTCGATCTGGGATTGACCCGGTTCGACGGACAGGATTGATGCGGGGTCGGTTCACGCTACCTTTTCGAGGGTGGGGGCGTGGAGTGATTCGTAGCTGGCCGGGCTGCGATAGCCGAGGGTGGAGTGGCGGCGGCGGGTGTTGTACCAGCCTTCGATGTAGTCGAAGATCGCGCTGGTGGCGGCTTTGCGGGTTGGCCAGGTGCGGCGGTGGATGAGCTCGGTTTTCACGGTCGCGAAGAAGGACTCGGCGACCGCGTTGTCCCAGCATTGGCCCTTGCGGCCGACGGACAGTGTGACGCCGAGATCTGTTGCCAGGTTGGCGTACTGGGCCGAGGTGTATTGGGCGAGTTCAACCGGTCGATGCAACACCAGGCTGTTATAGCGAGCCTAGCTGCTCTTCGAAGACCTCGGCCGGGGTTCGCCAGTCGAGGATCTTGCGGGGCCGGTTGTTGATCGCGAGAGCGACAGCTTCGAGGTCCTC
>NZ_DASRXP010000570.1:0-19196 GCF_035687465.1 Kribbella sp. | reverse complement strand
TAAGCCGGACGGCGACGGAGTGCGGTTCGCGGCCCGGTTCTGGGAGCCGGAGGACGGCCGGACGGTGACGGTGCAGACCAGCCAGCCGGGCGCGCAGTTCTACACCGGCAACTTCCTGGACGCTTCCTTCCAGGGCATCGGCAACAAGTCCTACCGCCAGGGCGACGCCTTCGCCTTCGAGACCCAGCACTTCCCGGACTCACCGAACCAGCCGAACTTCCCCTCCACCACCCTCCGCCCCGGCCAGACCTACACCTCCACCACGATCTACACCTTCGACACCAAGTAGTCCCGATCCGGGGTACCGCCGCTCGCGGGGGTACCCCTGCTTGGGATAGCGGCGGCTAGCCTCTGCCGGGACGGAAGGGGTGGGCGATGACGGTCTTGAGCGAGTACGACGAGGGGTGGGCGAGGTTGTTCGTCGTGATGGCCGATGAACTTCGGGTGGTGTTCGGAGGTGCCGTGACGGAACTCGAGCACATCGGGAGTACGGCGGTGCCGGGGCTGGTGGCGAAACCCGTGATCGACATCGCGGCCCGCGCCGCCGACCTGGAAGTTGCTGCTGGCAAGGATTCCGGGCTGGTCGCGCTGGGATTCACGCACGAGCCGGCCGGGCCACCTGGGCGGCGTACCTACACGCGGGTCGTCGACGGCGTCCTGACCCACAACCTGCATGTGTTCCCGACCGACGTGTGGGACGGGCTCAATCAGCGGATCCTGCGCGACCACCTGCGGGAGAGTCCAGACGCTGTCCGGCTGTACAGCGAACTGAAGCGCAAGCTGGCCGCTGACGGTCTCAGCGGCTTTGACTACACCGCCGCCAAGACCGAGCTGATCCAGGAGCTCACCGACGAAGCCCGTCGGCGCCGCGGCCTGCCGTCCGTCCCGGTCTGGGAAAGCTGAGTCTGAGACCGGTTGATGCGAAGGATCTACTACTTGCAACACTAAGGTTGCAACTAATCGAGAACATGTGACCTTGGAGTATGCTCTAGGGCATGAGTGAAGTCGTTGCCCGCCCACTTCGCGCGGACGCCGAGCGGACCGTGCGGACGATCATGGAGGCCGCCGAGCGGACCCTTGGCCGGAACCCGGCGGCCACGATGGAGGACATCGCGGCGGCAGCCGGGGTTGCGCGGACGACCGTGCATCGGCGGTTCGCGACCCGTGAGGCGCTGATCACCGCGATGGCGACCTGGGCGACCCGGCAACTCGCGGACGCGGTAGACGCGGCCCGGCCGGAGTCGTCACCACCACTCGTCGCGCTCTACCAGGCGACCGCGAACGTCCTGCAGGTCAAGATCTCCTGGGGCTTCTCGATGAACAGCGCCTTCGCAATGGGCAGCGAGAGCGAGCGGATCCATGCCGAGGTGGTCGAACGCTGCGACCAGTTGTTCCGCCGTACCCAAGAGGCCGGCATCCTCCGCGAGGATGTCGATCCGGTCTGGGCGCGCCGCGTCTATTACGCCCTGATCCACGAGGTCTGTCAGGACGTCTCGACCGCCGATGCCAACGACGCCGACACGGATGCGCTGGCGACCCAGTTGATCGACACCCTGCTCCGCGGCGTCGGCAACCCAACATCCCAGCTCTACTGAGCGGACTTCTGCAGGTCCTTGACGAGGCCCGCTGCGACTGCCTCTGGGACGAAAGCGCCTGCCTGTGACGACCCGCTGAGACGTGGGGCGAAGGGTTACCTAACCGCTTAGGGTCGTGGGTATGACGGAGCCGGTGCTTGATATCCCGTTCGCGGATGCGTTCCAGTTCGACCCTTCGCCGACGTTCGCGGAACTGCGGGAGAACCGGCCGGTCGCGCGGGTGCGGACGCTGGCCGGCGCCGAGGTCTGGCTCGTCACCCGGTACGACGATGTGCGCCTGGTGCTCGCGGATCCGCGGTTCTCGCGGGCTGCGGTCGTCAAGCAGGGGGCGCCGAGGGTGGCGCTCGCCAAGCCGATGCCGAACAGCCTGACCACGACCGATCCGCCCGAGCACACCCGCCTGCGGAAGCTGGTGTCGTCGACCTTCGCGCACCGGCGGATCGAGCGGACCCGGCCGTGGGTCGCGGAGCTGTCGGCGCAACTCGCCGAGGACGTCGCCGCCGCGGGTGATGGCGCGGACATCCGCCAACTGGTGGCACTGCCGCTGCCGATCCAGGTGATCTGCCAGCTGCTCGGAGTTCCCTACAGCGACCGCGAGCAGTTCCGCGAGTGGACCGAGCTCGGTTACAGCATGCGGATGGCCGAGAAGGATCTCGTCGAACAAGCGATGACGGACCTGACGGCGTACATCGAAGAGCTCGTCACGAAGAAGGTTGCCAACGGCGACAAACCGGCGGAGGACCTGCTGGACGAACTGGTCCGGGCGCGCGAGCAGGGTGATCGACTCAGCCAGGAGGAGTTGATCTCGTTCGGGGTGAACCTGCTGGTCGCGGGGCACGAGACGTCGGCGAACCAGATCTCCAGCTGCGTAGCCACGCTGCTGCGATGGCCGGACAACTGGGCGAAGCTGGTGGCGGACCACTCGCTGGTTCCCTCCGCGGTCGAGGAGCTCTTGCGCTTCAACCGGTTCAGCGAGGTCGGGCAGTTGCGGGTGGCGGTCGAGGACGTGGAGCTGCACGGCGTACAGATCAAGGCCGGTGAGGGTGTGATGGCGGCGCTGAATTCGGCGAACCGAGATCCACGGGCGTACGAGGCGCCGGATGAGTTGCGGTTGGATCGGCAGGAGAACAAGCACTTGTCGTTCGGCTTCGGGCCGCACTTCTGCCTCGGTGCGCAGCTGGCACGGATCGAGTTGCAGGAATCGTTGCTCGCGCTGTTGCGCCGCTTCCCGCGGATGAGCCTGGCGAAGCCGGCCGAGGAACTCGAATGGCGCCGCGTGCTGGTCAGCGGCCTCGCCGAGCTCCCGGTGAACCTCGGCTAGCGAGTTGGAGCTGCGGCTGGTGCCCTGCGCCTGAGTGACCTCAGACGCAGGGCGTTGCCTCAGTTCTGGTTTGCCGTGACCAGGCTGCCTTGCTCGGCGTCGTACTGCGCGATGAACGCCGCGGCGTCCTGCGGGCTCGACGCGATCGCGGAGGCGAGTGTCTCCGCGTTGCGCTCGCGGTCCGACGGCCAGTTGGACAGCAGGGCCCAGGCGCGCATCCGCTTCTTGTCCAGGTCGCCGCCGCCGGAGGTCTTTGCCTTCGGCGCCGTACCGCGCGACGCGGCCGCCGTGGTCCGGGCCGTCACCTCGCGAGCGACGACCTCCGGCTCCTCGATCTCCAACAGCACGGGCTCGACCACTGCCGGCTCGGCCATCGCCGGCTCGACGCTCGCCGGCTGGGCTACCGGCGCCGACCGGATCGGCTCGGGCCGGGGAGCGGGATTCGCGACAACAGTCGGCTCCTCGACAACCGGTACAGGCGCGACCGGCTGGGCTACCGTCTGCTGCGCAACAGGCTGCGTGGCAACAGGCTTCGGAGCGGCAGGCTTGGGAGCGGCGGTCCGCGTGGCCGGCTTCGGCTTCGGTACTACGGCTCGCGCGACGACGTGCTGCTGCTCCACGACCGACTGCGGCACCGGCTGGACGTACTGCTCCTGCACCGGAACCTGCTGCACCGGCTGGTGCTCCTCCACTACCTCAGCCTCGTCGGCGTCGTCTGTAGTGCGGTCGTAGGGGAGGTAGTCCACCGCCATCAGTTCGCCGGTCATCGCCTCTCCCCACTGCTCGTCATCACGCAGCGGGACCCCGCCCTGCTGAACCGGCAACTGCTGAGCCGGCAACTGCTGGGCCGGGAGTTGCTGAACGGGGATCTGCTGCACCGGCGGCGGCGTACTGCCCTCGACCACCCAGACCGCGGCGCGCAGGTCGGTCCGTTCAGGTTGCGGTTGCGGTTGCGGCTGTGGTTCGGGCTCCGGCGGGGCCGGCGGGGAGATCGCCAGGGTCAGCTTGTTCGTGACGACCTCGTAGTTGATCCGCTCCTCGAGCATCCCGGCCAGCCGGTCCGGGTCGTACGTCGTCTCGGCGATCTTCGCGAGCCGCTCGTCCTGGTGCTCCGAACGGATGTACTCGGCAACGGTTCCGGCGATCGCATCCCGCCGGGCCTTGTTGCGCATCTGCTCACGGGCGGCGCGCAGGCTCTCGTACAGGCCGTACCCGTGCTCGAGGGCGAGGGACCTCGCGAGCCAGGTGACCCTGGGTTCGCGGGCCCACTGGACCACGCCGTACACGGGTCCGGTGTTCGCCATCTGACCCGCGACCCGCAACGCGTCGCGGCGACGCGCCGAGCTGTGGATCAGCCAGAGGACATAGGCGAACGCGGACAGACCGCCGAAGCCGAAGGCGAGGAACCGCTCCTCCGGCCGCCAGTGGCCGACCACGTTGAAGACCAGTGCGACGATCGCCGCGAACAGCGACATCGCCCGGTAGGCGTAGGCCTGCTCACCCTTGCGCCGGCGCAGATCGGCCAGCGCCGCAGTCGCGACACCACCGAGCTCGATGACGGCCACCGCGGGGGTGACGAGGGCGATCTTGAGGAACGGCGAGAAGCCTTCCTCGGGCCATGGGATGTGGGTGACGCCGGCCCAGACCTGACCGACGAGTGCGGCGGTCGCCGCGGTGGCGTAGAAGGCGTAGGCGACCTTGTCCGCACCTGTGAGGGGTACGTTGACGAGTTCGCCAGTACTGGTGCTGGTGGTGTTCTCCTGCAAGACGTGGTCTCCTGACCGGTTTGGGCTCTCCGGCAGTTCGTCGGTGATGGTCATGCGTCGCCTCCCCAGGTGGCTGGATGAGGCTACCGGTTCTGGCCCCCAGAGGGGAGGCGAATCCAGAAACGTTCTCCTACTGCCACCCCTACCTCCCCACCAACCCCGACTTCACACCTCTATCCCGAAATTCACCCGCGCCGCCAACGTCAGCGCCGTACTCTCGCGAGGATGATCCCGACGTTGCGCTCACTGCCCGATCCCGAGGCTCTTCGCATCCAGCTCGCCGACGTCTACGGCCTCGCTTTCGCCGGCTGCACCTTGCTCCGTTCGCTGGTCAACGACGTCTACGAGGTCGTCGCGCCGGACGGCAAGTACGTCCTCAAGCTCTACAACGCCGGCACCAGGCAACCAGCTGAAATCCTTTGGGAGACAGGGCTTTCGGCCCACCTGGTCGACGCCGGCCTCCTGGTCCCGAGGGTCCAACCACTTGCCGACGGCTCCGAAGTAGGACTACTCGAAGCGGCCGAAGGCGAGCGGCCTTTCGTCCTCTCCACGTTCATCACCGGCACCAAGCCGGAGCCTCCGTTCACCGACGACCTGTACGCCGACTTCGGCCGCCTGCTCGCCACCTTCCACGAGGCCACCGAAGTTTTCTCGTCGAGTTACCCGCGACGTCCGGCGGATCTTCAGCACCGCCTCGACGAACCACTCGACAAGATCCTCCCGCGACTTGCACCTTCGGAGGGAAACCTGTGCCACGAGTTGGCGACCGCAGTACGGAACCACCTCACGCAGTACGCCGACACCCTCGAGTGGGGCGTTTGCCACGGGGACGTCACCCTCGACAACGTCCTCCGCACGGACCAAGGCCTCGCCCTCCACGACTTCGACCTCTCGGCACCCGGCTACCGCGCCGCCGACTTCACCGGCGTGGCATCAACTCCGCACTGGGACGCGTTCGCCGCAGGCTATTCCAGCAAGCGCCGACTCGCTGACGTGGAAGCAATCCCGTGGCTTGCCGTCGTCGGCAGCATCTTCAACCTCCGCTTCCACCTCCACGACAAACCACTCATCCGCGGCACCGAGTCCCTCCACGAAGGCTGGGCCGCCGCCGAGTTGGCGACCCTGCGCAAGGCGGCGAGGCAGCTCCTCTGAGTGGTGCGGACCGGGCTACCTCGCCCACGGGGCGCCTAGTTCGGTGAAGAGGGCTAGGTCTTCGGCGGCGCGGGTGACCCAGTGTTCGACGTTCAGGACGATGGGGTGGCGTTGGAGATCGTTGCCTTCCCAGCGAATTTGGTGGGCGGGGATTTCGGTTGGCGAGTCGGCCAGGCGGACTGCCTCGAGGACTTGGGTGAAGGCGCCTGTTGCTGCCAGTGGACCTAGTAGCGGCACGTCCGGGTTTTGTCGGTGGTCGAGAAGGTTCTCCAGGAGATCGTCTCGCTCGTACTGCGTGACGGTGGTCTCGCCTTTGGTGGTGAGCTCCAGGCGGTCATGGGAATACCGCAGTACTGCGCGGGTCGTTGAACCGTGGACGATGATCGCTGGTTCGCCGTCGTGCTCCGCCGCGCACAGTGTCAGCGCGGTCAGCACCGTTGTTCCGCGGGTCGTTGTCGTCCGGACGGTCGAGGTGTCATCGGACTCGATCGGGTTCGCGCGGAACAGCTCGGTCTCGACCGCTCGCACCTGGTCCGCGCGGGTAGAGCCGTCGATCATGAGGGCTGCCGCTGTCGCATGAGCGAAGGCGTTCGTGACCGCGCCATCCACCACGGCAACACCATCGAGCGTCCGGCGCCCCGCCCATCGCGCACGCTGCCAGTACTGCGCTGTCCGCACCCACGTGCCAACCGTGCTGATCCCCCGGACCTCGCCGAGCTGACCTTCCGCCACCATCGACGCCAATGCCCGCGCGGCGTGAGACCCCGCAGCCTGGAACCCAACCTGGCAACTCCGGCCAGTCTGTTCAACCACGGATAACAACCGCGAGAAGTCCGCCAACGAAGCAGTCGGCGGCTTCTCCAGGAGAACGTCCGCACCGGCCCGCAGAGCCAGCTCCGCCAACGCGGCATGGGTCTGGATCGGAGTACTGATCACTGCGACGTCGATCTCCGTCTCAGCCAGCAGCGCCGTCAGATCCGGGTACACAGCAACACCCGGAAACTCGTCAGCAGGTGGTCGGGGGTCGGCGACGGCGACGAGGCGGGCGCGCCCCGCCGCCGCCAACCGGGCGACGTGCCGCACATGCGTTGCCCCGTGGCCGTGGACGCCTACCACGGCCACCCGAGGTGCGATCACTGGCGACCGGTTGCTAGAGGCACCATTACTTGTTCAGCTCTCCGTCCATCTCCTTGAGGAACTGCGTCGCGGCCTGGTCGGGCTTCAGCCGGCCGAACAGCACCTCGGTGGTGTACCGCTGGATGATCTTCTCCACCTGACCACCACCGACCGGAGGTGGCGGCGAAGGCTCACCGAGTTCCGACGAGATCGTCTGGATGAACGCCGCCGAGGCCGCGTCCGCAGGCTGCAGCTTGGGCGCGACTGCCGCGCGGATCTCGGTGTTCGGCGGTACGCCTCGCTCGGCCAGCAGCAGGTTCCCCGCGGCCGGGCTGTTCGCCAGATAGCTGACGAACTCCGCGGCCTCCTTCGGATGCTTCGACCGCGATGAGATCGACCAGAACATCGAGCCCTTGTAGTAGGCACCGTTCTCGCTCGCCTTACCGGTCACACTCGGCAGCCGCAGCACCTTCAGCTGTTCCCCAGACGCCTTGCTGAGGGCGTTCAACTGGTTGCTCCAGGCATAGGACATGGCCAGCTTCCCGGTCGCCATCCCGGATTGGTCGAGCGGTGCGTTCATGTCCTGCGAGGTGAACTCCGCCGACGGCGTCGCCTTCGCTTCCTGCATCTTGACCAGGTTGGTCCAGTACTCGGTCAGCCCCTCCGCGGTCACGCCGAGCTTGCCGTCCTTGGTGAAGAGCGACTGGCCGTGCTGCCGGGCCCACATGTTCAGGCTCGCATCGTTCGTCCCGTACGCCGCCGTGCCCCAGCCCTTGCCGTTCAGCTTCACACTGATCTCCTGGGCGAGCTTGCTGTACTGGTCCCAGGTCCAGGTCTTGTCATCCGGCAGTGGTACGCCGGCAGCCTTGAAGACAGCCGGATTCGCCACGATGGTGAAGGCGTTGATCCCCGCGTTCAGCCCGTACAGGCCGCCATCGAACTCCCCCGCCCCCAGGGTGTCCGGCTCGAACTTCCCGGTGTCCAGACCGTCGGCCTTCTTGAGATCCAGCAGCGCGCCGCGATCGGCGTACTCGCGCAGGTACTTCTCGTCCATCTGGATGACGTCGGGGGCGTCATTGGCGGCGACGGTGGTGGCGAGCTTGTCCCAGTAGCCGGACCACTCGCCGAACTCGCCCTTGACCTTGATCTGCGGGTGGTCCTTCTCGAACTGGTCGATCACCTGCTGAGTGATCTTGTGCCGGGTGTCGGAGCCCCACCAGTTGAACCGGAGCGTGACCTCGCCGTTCGCGGAGGCGCCGCCGGAGTCGCCGCCGCAGGCACTGGCGGCCAGCAGGGCTGCTGCCATCGCGACAGTGGCAAGGGCGCGCAGCCGCCGGCGAGGCGGTGCGGTGGGAGGAGAGAGCGGCCTCATGGTTTGCACCTTTCGGGTTACTTGATACCGGTGGTGGCGATGCCCTTGATCAGGTACCGCTGGCCGATCAGGAAGGCGAGGAAGACCGGGACCAGCGACACGACCGACATCGCGAACAGCGATCCCCAGGACGTGCTCGCGGTCGAGTCGACGAAGGAGCGCAGGGCCACCGGGACGGTGTACATCTTCGGATCGGTCAGGTAGATCAGCTGGCTGAAGAAGTCGTTCCAGGTCCAGATGAACGTGAAGATCGTGGTGGTCGCGAGCGCCGGCACCATCAGCGGCAGGATCACCCGCAGGAAGATGCCGGCCCGGCCGCAGCCGTCGATCCGGGCGGCTTCGTCCAGCTCCCGCGGGATGCCACGGATGAACTGCACCATCAGGAACACGAAGAACGCGTCGGTCGCGAGCAGCTTCGGCACCACCAGGGGCAGGAACGTGTTGATCCAGCCGGCCTGCGAGAACAGGATGTACTGCGGCACGATCACCACGTGGATCGGCAGCATGATCGTGACCAGCATGATCGCGAACCAGAACTTCTTCCCGGTGAACTCCAGCCGGGCGAACGCGTACGCCGCCATCGAGCAGGACACCAGGTTGCCCAGGATCGCGCCGAACACCACGGCCGCCGAGTTCAGCAGGTAGCGGGTGAACGGCTCGGTCAGCGCGTTCCAGCCGACCCGGTAGTTGCTGATCTCCAGGTCGCGGATCAGGAGCCCCGGCTCGCGGAAGATCTCGTCTCCGGGCCGTAGCGAGCTGACCACCATCCAGATGACCGGGTAGAGCATCACCAGGGCGGCCGCCGCCAGGGCCAGGTGCGTCAAGACCGGACGGAACCGGGCCGGGGTGATCCCAGCGGTCCGACGGTTCGCCACGCGGAGCGTCTCAGTCGTCATAGAACACCCAGTACTTCGAGGCGACGAAGTTCGCCGCGGTGAAGACCCCGATGATGACGAGCAGGAACCACGCCATCGCCGACGCGTAGCCCATGTCGAAATTGCCGAAGCCACGGTCGTAGAGATAGAGCGTGTAGAACATCGTCGAATCCGACGGGCCACCGGTGCCGCCCGACACCACGAACGCCTGGGTGAACGACTGGAATGCGTGAATGATCTGCAGCACCAGGTTGAAGAAGATGATCGGCGTGAGGAGCGGCAGCGTAATGCTGCGGAACCGGCGCCAGGTGCCGGCACCATCCACGGCCGCGGCCTCGTAGTACATGGCGGGGATCTGACGCAGGCCGGCCAGGAAGATCACCATCGGGGCTCCGAAGGTCCACACGTTCAGCACCACCAGGGTGCCGAGGGCCGTGCTCGGGTCAGAGATCCAGCCTCTTCCCTCGATCCCGAGCGGCGCGAGCACCTGGTTCAGCAGGCCCTCGGTGCCGAACACCTGCTTCCACAGGATGGCGATCGCCACGCTCGACCCGAGCAGCGACGGGAGGTAGAAAATCGAACGGTAGAAGGCCATTCCGCGGACCCCGCGGTCCAGCACCACCGCCAGCAGCAGAGCTACGCCGAGTTGCAGCGGCACCGAGACGAACACGTAGGTGAAGGTCACCCGCAGGGAGTTGTGCAGCCGCTCGTCGGACAGCATCCGGGTGAAGTTCTCGAACCCGATCCATTGCGGCGCCTGGATAAGGTTGTAATCCGTGAAGGCGAGATAGAGCGACGCGAGCATCGGCCCGACGGTGATCAGGAACAATCCGAGCAACCACGGTGTGAGGAACAGGTACGCCGCCAGATTGTCCTTCTTGGAGGTCTTCGGCTGGTGGACCTTCCCAGCCCTGCCGGCCCGGTCTGGCGGCCCGGCCGCCTTCATCCGTCCGAGCGTTTCGAGTTCTCCCAGCGCGCTCATACTTTCTTACCTCCGGAAAGCCTCAGCCGTAGGGAAAGCGTTTGCCTTGGCCCGAGAAACTAGTCCACCGAACCGGTTCAGACAAGACCCTGCCCACAGAATCAATGACCGATTGTGGACACCCGCGAAACCTTGACAGGTCGATCCCGGCGACGTCGGCTCAGGGGTTGAAGAACGGGTCGGTGGCGTAGGCCCGGAACGCTTGCAGAGCCGGCCCGCCAGGCGGGACGGTGACTCGCCAGTGGTTGTCGAGATCGTCACCGTCGACATGGAAGTACAGGAAGGCCTTGAGCGCGGGGTACTGCGCTTTCACCACAGTGCGAGTGGTGTTCAGCCAGCTCGCCTGCCGCGGATCCGCCTCGTCGCGATGAACACCTGTCTCGCCGACCATGAACGGCTTCCCGTGGCTGACCGCGAACGCGTGGGCGTCGGCGAACATGTCGGCGAAGGCGCGATAGTGGTACTCCGGTTTGTCCGGCTTCGGCCGTGCATATCCGTCCGCGGCCACCCAGTCGACATAGTCGTTCCCGGGATAGAAGGGAACGGCCTTGTCGGTCTCGCTGAACGCACGCCAGGTGGGGTTCCAGACGAACGCCACGTTCGGCGCGACCGTCCGGAAGTGATCCCGGACCCGTTGCCAGACCCGCACGAACAAGGCGGTGTCGGTGTAGCGAAGGTCGAACTCCCAGGTGAACCGCAGGAACATCGGCACACAGAACGCCGCCAGAGCCTGGGCCTGGGCGTCGATCCAGTCGTCCTTCTGCCCCAGGTCGATCTTCCCCAGCTCGGCCTGGTCGCCGGCGGCCCAGGAGATCATCGGGATCCGGCCGGCGTCGATGTCCGCCTGGATCCTTGCCGTCAGCACCGAGGGTGCGCCGTGCTGGAAGCTGTGGTTGATCCCGAGCTGGTGACCGATCTGGGACTCCAGCGCTTCCGGCTGCGACAACCCAAGCTCGTTGCCGGCGTACACATAGGCCCCGAGGTGCGCCTTCCCCGCCGGGGGGATCAGCTCGGCCGCGTCACGATCACACGCCGCCGCAGCCGAGCCGGCCTGCACTGCGGCGAGTGGAACCAGCAAGGCCACGACCGCTATCACCGCACTCACCCGACGAAACATCACCGCACCTCCACCACTGCGAACTCAAGGCCCGGCACGGCACGACCGGTTTTCACATCGGCCACCGCAACCCCCCACTGGGTGAACTCGGGCGTCTTGTCGCGATACCCCCGGTTCCCCCGGAAGGTGATGCGCCGCGATCCGCGCAGACCGACGCCGTACGGCGAGGGGCCGAGGACGGTCGCGACCCGGAAGAAGACGGAGTTGGCGAACAACAGGTCACGGCAGTCCTCGATCTCGACCGCCTGCGAACGCCAGCCGTAGATGTGGTCCTCGGTCTGCAGGCCGAGGAACTGCCAGTTCGCCACCCGCCGCAGGACGACCTCGCGGTTCTCGTGGTGCTCGATCGACAACTCGTACGCCGCGGCCGGGACGACGGTCGACTCCACCAGGAGGCCGTTGTCCGCCCAGCCGTTCGCGCTCCAGACATTCGAGAGGACCCCACCGCCGCCACGGACCCAGATGCCGTACTTGTGCCGACCGCGGTAGGTGTAACCGGGATCGCCAGTGCCGACGTCCTCGGGATGCCATTTGACGAACTGGGTGGTGATGTCGGCCAGGTACGACCCGCGCCCGGATCGCCAGCTGAGGTTGACCGAACCAGCGGTGTCCTTCGCGGTGTCCAATCCCAGCCCGTGCACGATGTTGCGCCCGCCGAGCGGCGTCTCGACCAGCGCTTGGGGCCGGTCCGGATCGCCGAACCGCGGGTCGCCGTCAGGGATCCGGAGCCAGGTCTGGCGAGGGTGCAGGCCGATCAGGTTCGTGCGGTGTCGCAGCCGGAGGGTGCCCGACAGCAGGTACTCACCGATCGGCACGAAGACGGTCTCGTGCCGATCGACCGCCGCCTGGAACACCGGAAGGTCATCGGCGGTCCCGCTCCCCACCGTGCGCCCCATCATGGCCGCCACCTCGGTGATGCTCACCCACGACGACACCGGCGGCAGATCCGGTACGTCGGACCGCAGGATCGCGTCGTCCTTCCACGAACCCCCGAAGGAACACGCCACTCCGTCGGAGCGAGTCTCGCCCGCTGTCAGCGACCGCTCGACCCGCAGCCCGTACGTGAGCTCGCGAATCCCCGCACTCCCCCATGGCACTTTCACCCGCTGACCGCTTTGCGTGAGGGCCAACACAGTCTTCGTACGCCGGGCCACGCTGTCGACCACGTTCAGCTGGTTGCCGTATCTGATCAGCGGATTCTCGGCGCCAGGCAGTTGATCACTGTCGTTCACGACGATGCCCGCGTCGGAGAGGTCGGCCAGCACGCAGCTCTGCAGGTAGAGATGGAGGAGCTGACCCGGTACGCATTCGACGCCCCGGGGCGCACCGGACATCACCGTCCTGACCAGGACCAGCTTCGCGTCGTTGTTCGTCCTGATCGCGGTCTCCCGCTGGTCGGTGAAACGACAGTCCAGCACGGTCGTCTGCCAGCCCGCCGAGGCCGCGAACGCGTTCAGCCCGACGGCTCCGCCGCGTACCCGGACGCGCTGGATCAGGTTCGCGTTGTGGTCGATCCCGGCCCAGCCGTCGCCGACGTCGATGTCCAGGTCCTGCAGCAGGCAAAGCTGCGCGCCGGCGAACCGGACCGCGATCGCGTTGGGATTGCCCGGCCCGATCGCGATGTCGAAGTTGATCAGGCCCGAGCCGAACGTGTCGTTGTTCGCATACGTGATCACCCCGCCGACCGGCCGACGGCGGAACGCGAACACGTCCCGCGGCACCCCACCCGCATAGCCAGGGCTGTTCGCCGCCAGCACGAACCGCGGCCGGGTCCGGCCGAACCCGATGATCCGCACCGAGTCGTGCACATCGATCGGCGCGCTCAGCCGATAGGTCCCCGCCGGCACCAGCACCACACCGCCGCCATCCCCGAGCGGGAATCCGCGCACCCCACCGAGGATGTCGCCGAGCTGGTTCGCGCAACCCCGCCGCGATGCCTCGTCGACGGCCGCCTGCAACGCCGCCGTGTCGTCGCCGACCCCGTTCCTGTGCACCTCGAACCCGGCCGATCCCAGCAGCACCGCGGTCGGATCCGGCGGCCTTCCCTCGTACGCCGAGCCGAAGCGGACCGGGTCCCGTTCCCGGCCGTCGGACCCGGCCTCCGCCGGGAGCGCGACGGCCAGACCTGCTGCCGTACCGATGGAGGTTCCGAGGAAGTGTCGACGAGTGAAGGGCCGACGAGTGAAGGGCGAACGGCTGATCATCTTCGGCTCCTGACCGTAGTGCGGCCCGCTGGTTGCCGTGAGTTTCATCCACGGAGTCGGCCGGGTCAAGATTCCGTCGGCGCTAATTCGCATTATCACTGATCTTCACCTCTTGACGGCCCAGCGAGCACAGGGCTACGGTTCCGGCCAAAGAGACGCAAATGCGTATTACTCAGACGATCTGGAGGTATCGCCGATGCCGGACAAGGCGTCACCTCAAGCGGCTCCCCGGCTCACGCAGCGGGACATCGCCCGGCTGGCGAAGGTCAGCCAGACCACCGTCTCGCTAGTGCTGAACAACCGCATCTCCGACTCGGCGCGGATCCCCGCGGCCACCCGCGACCGGGTGCTGAAGGTGATCCGCGAGACCGGCTACCAGGCCGATCCGCTGGCTCGTCAGATGCTGCAGCAGCGTAACCAGATCCTCGGCGTCTTCACCTACGAATCGGTGTTCCCGAGTGCCAGCGGCGACTTCTACCACCCGTTCCTGGCCGGGATCGAGGACTGCGCCGAGCGCCTCGGCTGGGACCTGCTGCTGTTCACCAGCGCGCCGGTCACCGAGGGCCGTCGGCAGATCTTCCACGAGAACAACCGGCTGCGGATCGCCGACGGTTGTCTGCTGCTCGGACGTCAGATCCCGCGGGACGAACTGGCCCGGCTGATCGCCGAGCAGTATCCGTTCGTCTCCGTCGGCCGTCGCGACGATGCAGGTGGTCCCGTGCCTTACGTCGGCGCCGATTACGCCACCGGGACCGCGACCGTCGTCGAGCGGGCATTGGCCCTCGGCCATCGCCGGATCGCGTTCGTCGGCCCGGGCGTCGGGGCGGAGTCCTCGGCCGACCGGCTCCGTGGTTTCCGCCGCGCTGCCGGTCGCCGGGCGCCACAGGAGCAGACCGGCGACCGGACTCCCGCCGAAGTGCTGGATGCCTTGCTGGCAACGGGAATCACCGTCGCCGTCGTTGAGGATCGTGCCGATGCCGTCGCCCTGGTGGAGGCCGCCGCGGCGCGCGGGATCGACGTACCGGCTGAGTTGTCGGTGGTGGCGCTGGGTGATCCGACGCGGCCGGCTGCCACCGATATCGACTTCAGCGGTTTCCACGTCCCGCGTCGGGAGATGGGTCGCCGGGCGACCGAACTGCTCGAGGCCATTCTCAGTGGCAATGCCGCCGACACCCAACTGTTGCTCCCGTGCGAGCTGGCCGAGGGCACCACGCTGACCGCACCGAAGGGTTCCTAGATGGACGCGGATGTCCTGGTGATCGGCGGCGGGCTCGGTGGGGTAGCCGCCGCCCTGTCGGTCCTGCGCTCTGGGCGGTCGGTGGTGATGACCGAGGAGTTCGACTGGCTCGGGGGTCAGCTGACCAGCCAGGCCGTGCCGCCCGACGAGCACACGTGGGTGGAACAGTTCGGCGTGACTGCCTCGTACCGCGCACTGCGGGAGGGGATTCGCGACTACTACCGGCGTTATTACCCGCTCACCGCGAAGTCACTGGCGGCCAAGGAGCTCAACCCCGGCGCCGGTTATGTGTCGAAGCTCTGCCACGAGCCGCGCGTTGCTGTTGCCGTGCTGGAGTCCATGCTGGCTCCCTACCGGGCGAGCCGTCGCCTGCAGGTCCTACAGCCGTACAGACCCGTTGCTGCTAGCAACGAAGGCGACCGCGTGACCTCTGTGGTCGTTGAGCACCGTGACACTGGCGACCAGCTCACCCTGACCGCGCCGTACGTGCTGGATGCGACGGAGACCGGCGAGCTCCTGCCGCTGACGAACACGGAGTATGTGACTGGCTTCGAGGCGCAGAGCACGACCGGGGAGCCGAGTGCACCGGCCGAGGCCCAGCCGCTGAACATGCAGGCCGTGTCGTACTGCTTCGCGGTGGATCACGTCGACGGGGACCACGTCGGGGACAAACCGGCGAACTACGCCTTCTGGCGGAACTACCAGCCCCCGTTCTGGGGTGATCGGTTGCTCTCCTGGCAGGCGCCGGACCCTCGAACGCTGAAGATCGCCCGGCGCACGTTCACCCCGAACCCGGACGACGATCCGCTCGCGGTGGTCGCGGACCAACGGCGTACGGGCGGTGACATGAACCTGTGGACCTTCCGGCGGATCGCGGCCCGGCAGCACTTCCTGCCGGGCGCCTACGACAGCGACATCTGCCTGGTGAACTGGCCGATGGTCGACTATTTCGAGGGACCGGTGATCGACGTCCCCGACGCCGGCAGACACCTGCAGGCAGCCAAGGAGCTGTCCCAAGCTGTCTTCTACTGGCTGCAGACCGAGGCGCCCCGTCCCGACGGCGGCACGGGCTTCCCTGGCCTACGGATGCGCGGCGACCTGCTCGAATCCACCGATGGTTTGGCGCAAGCGCCGTACATCCGGGAGTCCCGGCGGATCGCGGCGGAGTACACGATCGTCGAGCAGGACCTCTCGGTCGCGGTCCGCGGCTCGCGCGGCGCCGTCGAGTACGACGACAGCGTGGGCGTCGGCATGTACCGGATCGACCTGCATCCCTCCACCGGCGGCGACAACTACATCGACGTGGCGAGCAGCCCGTTCCGTATCCCGCTGGGGGCCCTGATCCCGCAGCGGGTGGAGAACCTGCTGCCCGCCAACAAGAACCTCGGCACCACCCACATCACGAATGGCTGCTACCGGTTGCACCCGGTCGAGTGGAACGTCGGCGAGGCCGCCGGACTGCTCGCTGCCTTCTGCCTGGACCGCGGCGTCACCCCGCGCGCGGTCCGCAACACCCCTGCTCTGCTCAGCGACTTCCAGGCACGACTGGTCGCCCAGGGCGTCGAACTGAGCTGGCCGGCCATCTCAGGTTACTGAGCGCGGGCTACTGAGTACCGGCTACTGATGGAGGACTGACCATGAAACTCCGAACACTGACGGCGGCCGGCCTGGCCGCGGCCCTACTCGCACTGGCCGGCTGCGGCGGCGACTCCGACGACCCGGGCTCCCAGGGACCGGTCGACCTGCGGATGACGATCTGGAGCGCGAACGCCAAGCACACGGCGCTCTTCGACCAGATCGCCGCCGCCTACAAGAAGGACCATCCCGAGGTCGGCAAGATCACCTTCGAGTCGATCCCGATGGAGAACTACACCACCACGCTGACCACCCAGATCGGCGGCGGCAACGTCCCGGACCTGGCCTGGATCCTGGAGAGCAGCGCGCCGGACTTCGTCACCTCGGGTGCGCTGGCGCCGATCGACAAGGATCCGGACCTGTTGCCCAGCACCACGACCAACTGGGAGCAGGACGGCCAGTTGTTCGCGTATCCGTTCTCGACCTCACCGATGGGCGTCTTCGTCAACACCGACCTGGTGACGGCGGCCGGACGGCAGACACCCGCACAACAGGTTGCCGCCGGCACCTGGACCTGGGAGCAGGCAGCAGCCACGGGGGCCGCCGTCCAGCAGAAGAGCGGCAAGGGCGGCATCGTCGTCGGCGACTTCGACTTCAAGGGCTGGGACACCCTGACCGCGGTCTGGGGTGGCTGGGGCGCGCGGCCGTGGAGCGAGGACGGCAAGACCTGCGAGTTCGACAAGCCGGAGATGGTCGACGCGATGACCTTCATCCACAAGATGGCCTTCACCGACAAGGCGATGCCGGGCCCGGGTATCACCAGTGACTTCTACGCCGGTGACGCCGCGATGGTGCTGACCCAGATCTCCCGCGCGGCGCTGCTGGAGAAGGCGAAGTTCAAGTGGGACCTGGTCCCGCTGCCCACCGGCCCCAAGGGCGAGTACGCCGTCGTCGGGCAGGCGGGGATCGGCGTGCTCAAGCGCGGCGAGCACGTCGATGCGGCCAAGGACTTCCTCAAGTTCTTCTCCAACCAGGAGAACTCGGCCAAGCTGGCCCAGTTCTTCCCGCCGCCGCGCAAGTCGCAGCTCACCACCGCGACCCTGGCCAAGGCGAACCCGTTGCTCAAGCCGGCCCAGTTGCAGAGTGTGGTGATCAACGGCATCGAGAGCGGTGTCATCAAGAGCAGCCACACCGGTTATGCCGAGGTCCAGCAGACGGTGCGGGCGGCGCTCGACCCGCTCTGGCAGCCGAACGCGGACGTGCAGAAGGTCCTCACGGAGATCTGCGCGAAGATCAACCCCCTGCTGAGCAAATGACCCTCCTCGTCCGCGAACGGGTCGAGGTGGCCGGCCCGCCACCCGACCGGCCGCCGTTCTGGACCATGCGGCGGCGCGACGAACTGGCCGGCTGGCTGTTCGTGGCGCCGCAGCTGGCCGGGATCATCGCCTTCGTACTGGTTCCACTCGGGCTGGTCGTCTGGTACAGCCTGCACGAGTGGAGCGTGCTCGCCGACACCTTCGACTACGTTGGCCTCGGCAACTATTCGGCGCTGGCCGACGACCCGCGGCTGGGACCGGCCCTGCGGGCGACGGGGTTGTTCTCGCTCGGCCTGGTGGTGCTGAACCTCAGCCTGGCGTTGTTCCTCGCGGTCCTGCTCAACCAGAAACTGCGTGGCACGGTCGTCTTCCGGACGCTGTTCTTCTCGCCGGTCGTGGTGACGCTGGTCGCCTGGACGATCGTCTGGGGATTCCTGCTGCAGGACAACGGCGGGATCAACGGGTTCCTCGAGCTGCTGGGGATCGACGGTCCGAACTGGCTGCGCGGTGACGCCACCGCGATGATCTCGGTGATCGTGGTGCAGTTGTTCAAGAATGTCGGGCTCAACATGGTGCTCTTCCTCGCTGCTCTGCAAGGGGTTCCGGCCGAGCTCTACGAGGCGGCGCGGATCGATGGGGCCAGCGCGTGGGCGCGGTTCCGTCGGATCACCGTGCCACTGATCAGCCCGACCATCCTGCTGACCTCGATCCTCACCGTGGTGGGATCCCTCCAGGTCTTCGCCCAGATCGCCGTCCTGACGCAGGGCGGTCCCGGGACGTCGACCACGGTGCTCATCTACTACCTCTACCAGCAAGCGTTCCAGTTCCATCACTTTGGTTACGGGGCGACGATCTCGCTGCTGTTGTTCGTGATCGTCCTCGCGCTGACGGCGCTGCAATGGCGGATGCGCAGGAAGTTGAGCTTCTATGAGGACTAGTCTCGGCATAAGTCGCAGGACGAAGTTGCTGGTCTACGGGGTGCTGCTGGTCTGCCTCATCCCCTTCGTGTTCCCGACCTGGTGGATGGCGACCACCTCGCTCAAGCCGGTGAACGAGATCTTCGCGTTCCCGCCGTCGCTGTGGCCGCGGTCGGCGACCCTCGACGCCTACAGGCAGGTGTTCGAGCTGCAGCCGTTCGGCCGCCAGTACGTGAACAGCCTCTACATCGCGTTGCTCGTCACGGTGGGCACACTGGTGGTCTCGTCGCTGGCCGGTTACGCGTTCGCGCGGATCCGCTTCCGTGGTTCGGGCCTCGTGTTCATGGTCGTGCTCGCCGGGCTGCTGGTGCCGAGCGAGGTGACGATCATCCCGCTGTACCGGATGTTCGACGGACTCGGGCTGGTCGACACACACTGGCCGCTGATCCTGATCCTGATCCCGATCCTCGGCGCGCCCAGCGTGCTCGCCACCTTCATCATGCGGCAGTTCTTCATCACCCTGCCGCCGGAGCTGGAGGAGGCAGGGCGGATCGACGGGCTCGGCCGGTTCGGGCTGTTCTGGCGCATTGCCCTGCCGCTGTCCCGGCCGGCGCTGGGCGCCGTCGCCATCTTCACTTTCCTGCACAGCTG
>NZ_DASRXP010000569.1:0-9822 GCF_035687465.1 Kribbella sp. | reverse complement strand
CGAGCGTTCGTCGTACAGCGAAGTCGGCGTCGAGTGCGACGACGCTCGGTTGCAGCGATGGGTGCGGCGCTCTCTTGACGATGTGGCTGGTCTCCAGCTGGTCGCAGATCGCACCGGAGATCGGGGAGAGCGCTATCTCGGGGCGGGACCGCCCTGGTACCTGACCCTGTTCGGACGGGACTCGCTGATCTCGGCGGGCATGGTGATCCCGGTCGATCCGGAGCTTGCGGCCGGTACCTTGCGGGCTCTCGCGCGCAGGCAGGGGACCAAGGTCGACCCGGACGCCGCCGAGCAGCCCGGCAAGATCCCGCACGAGCTCCGCGCGGAGGTCGCCGACCACGGCGATGGGCTGGTGCTCCCGCAGGTCTACTACGGAACCCACGACGCGACTCAGCTCTGGATCACCACGCTCCACAAGGCGTGGCGCTGGGGGATGCCGGCCGACGAGGTCCGTGAGTTGTTGCCGAACCTCCAGAGAGCGCTCACCTGGATCAGGGACTACGCGGATCCCGACGGCGACGGCTTCCTCGAGTACATCGACGAGTCCGGTCACGGCCTGGCCAACCAGGGCTGGAAGGACTCCAACGATTCGGTGCAGTGGCCGGAGGGAACTCTCGCCACGGCGCCGATCGCGCTCTGCGAAGTCCAGGGCTATGCCTACGCTGCGGCCCTCGCGGGTGCTGAACTCCTGACGGCGTTCGGCCTCGATGGTGCAGCCGAGTGGCTCGACTGGGCCGCCGCGATGAAAGAGCGCTTCCGGGCCACCTTCTGGGTGGACGGCTACCCGGCGATCGCGCTCGACGGCGACAAACGCCCCGTTGCCGGACCCGCGTCCAACATGAGCCACCTTCTCGGCACGGGTCTCCTCGATCAAGCCGAGGAAGCCGCCGTCGCCGCGCAGTTGGCCGATCCCCAGCTGGACAGCGGTTTCGGGATGAGAACGTTGTCCTCGGCAATGACCCGGTTCAACCCGCTCGGCTACCACACCGGCAGCATCTGGCCGCATGACACCGCGATGGGGGTCCAGGGTCTGTACGCAGCCGGCCAGGCCGCGACCGCGACGTCGTACGTGCGAGGGCTGCTGGATGCGGCGGAGGGGTTCGGCTACCGGCTGCCCGAGTTGTACGGCGGAAGCGGTGCCGAGGTGGAGAGCACGCCGACGCCGTACCCGCTGTCGTGCCGTCCGCAAGCGTGGGCAGCCGCCTCGGCTATTGCGGTGGTCGTGGCAGCACTGGGGATCTCGCCGGACGTTCCGAACGATTCTCTCGACATCACCCCCGCCGAGCCCTTCCCCTGGCACCGCCTTCAACTGGACGGCATCAGAGTCGGCGACAGAACCCTCACGGTGCGCATCGAGGACGGCGAGCTCACCGTCGAGTCATGAGAAGGCGCTGACGGCGGCAAGTGCCGCGATGCTCAGGTAGATCCCGCCGACCAAGTACCGCTGGATGTTGCCCCCGCGCTGTGTGCGAAAGCGGCGGCCGACGGCGTCTGCGCCAATCGCATAGGTGAGATCGAAGAGCAGCCCGATCACAAGTACCGCGACCGACCGACAAGCGCATGCCGGCCGGGTACGGCGTGGTCGTGGTCGAGGACAACGCTTCTTCGGCCTGGGATCCGAGCGGACCGGAGATCCCGCCGCTGGCCGCATTCGCACCGCCGCATGCCGAGGTGCTGACCATCGGATCGGTGTCGAAGGCCGTCTGGGGCGGACTGAGGATCGGCTGGATCCGCGCCCCGCGGCCGCTCGCGGAACGGCCGGCCCGGCACAAAGCCCTCAGGGTGCCGTTCAGCTACCCGGACGAGGTGATGGTCGACGCGGTCGACCGGATGGCGCGGGCCTGGCAGGAACTGCGTCGGCACGGACCCGCGCCCGCAGTACCGCTGGTGTGACCGCTGGAATGACGGATGGCGGCCACCCTGTCCGGGTGACCGCCATCGATGAAACCTGTTCGGGAGCGCCCTCGTCGGCGCTGTGAGGCCCGGTTACCGGTCGTCCTCCGCGGCGACGGCAGTCGGAGCGTCTTCGAGCCGACCCGTCTCGTCGTGGATGGTGATCGCGATGTTGCGCAGCTTCTCCGAGTGTTCCCGGCCGTGGTGGGCGCAGAACAGAAGCTCCCCACCGCTGGTCAGGGTTACGCGGACGTAGGCCTGCGCGCCGCAGCGGTCACAACGGTCCGCAGCCGACAGGGTCGAACTCGGGGCGAGTGCTGTAGTCACTTGAGGCCTCATCTCATCTAGTTCCGTACTCACCAGATAGAAACATCCTGACACGCGGATCGCTTCCCGGTAGGGGCAGCGTGTCCGTATGTGAGACGAACCACCTGTTCCCTTATGACGCATATTGACGGGCGATCGTTTCGGATTCGGGCGAATTCGTGTTTCCAGCGAGTGTCGGGCGTGTCTTCTTTCACTGTGCGCCATGATTCCGTCACAGCGCGCTGATGTTCGGAGTGTCGTAGAACACGTCAATCGAGTCCGGATCGATACCTGCCGGAACACCTTTCTGTCAGGCGATTTTGGTGCTAGCCGGGGTACCCCGACCAGATCATGGATACACCAGCGCCACCAGCCGGGGCTTCCCGAGTTTTGGGGGTGCGGCTGCGTAGGCTAGAACAAGTGCGACGGCGAGCCGTTGCCCGCCTGTTGTGATGCAGTCCGCTTGTGAACCAGTGAAAGCAGTGAAGGAGCCCAGTGGCCGCCCCGACGCCTCGCAGTGCCGAGCTCGACCCGACGTACAACGCCCGCAACCTGCTCGTCCTCGAGGGGCTGGAGGCCGTCCGCAAGCGGCCGGGGATGTACATCGGCTCGACCGACAGCCGCGGTCTGATGCATTGCCTCTGGGAGATCATCGACAACGCGGTCGACGAGGCGCTGGCCGGGCACGGTGAGCGGATCGACGTCGTCCTCTACAAGGACGGGTCGGTCGAGGTGCGGGACAAGGCCCGTGGCATCCCGGTCGACATCGAGCCGAAGACCAAGCTCAGCGGGGTCGAGGTCGTCTTCACCAAGCTGCACGCCGGCGGTAAGTTCGGCGGCGGTTCGTACAACGCTTCCGGTGGTCTGCACGGTGTCGGTGCCTCGGTGGTGAACGCCCTGTCCGCCCGCCTCGATGTCGAGGTCGACCGCGGTGGGGTGATCTGGACGACCTCGTTCCGTCGCGGTGCGGCGGGGGAGTTCGACGACGAGGGCCCGTCGGCCGGCTTCACCGCGGCGAAGGGTCTGCGCAAGGCCGGCCGGGCGAAGAAGGGTGTCACCGGCACCCGGATCCGGTACTGGGCGGACCGGCAGATCTTCACCAAGGACGCGACCTTCAACTACGACGAGTTGGTCACCCGGGCGCGGCAGACGTCGTTCCTGGTGCCGGGCCTCGAGCTGGTGATCCGGGACGAGCGGACCGACGAGCCGACCGAGGAGTCGTTCAAGCACGACGGCGGGATCAGCGAGTTCTGCGAGTTCCTCGCCACCGACCAGAAGGTCACCGACGTGGTCCGGCTGTCCGGCACCGGCCACTTCACCGAGACCGTGCCGATGCTCGACGACGCCGGCCACATGACGCCGACGGATGTCGAGCGCGACCTCGACGTCGACATCGCGGTCCGCTGGGGCGACGGGTACGAGACCGAGACCCGTTCGTTCGTGAACATCGTGGCGACGCCCAAGGGCGGGACCCACATGGCCGGGTTCGAGCGCGCGCTGTCGAAGGCGTTCACCGGCGTACTGACCGGGACCCGGCTGCTGAAGAGCGGCGAGGAGATCATCAAGGACGACGTGATGGAGGGCCTCACCTCCGTCGTCACCGTCCGCCTGGCCGAGCCGCAGTTCGACGGGCAGACCAAGGAGGTGCTCGGTACTCCGGCCGCTTCGCGGATCGTGGCGAAGGTGGTCCAGACCGAGCTGGAGTCGTTCCTCACCTCGACCAAGGGCGCGCAGAAGGCACAAGCCCGCGCAGTACTGGAGAAGGTGGTCGCGGCGTCGCGGACCCGGGTTGCCGCGCGGCAGCACCGGGAGTTGCAGCGCCGGAAGACCGCGCTGGAGTCGTCGGCGTTGCCGGCCAAGCTGGCGGACTGCCGGAGCAACGACGTGGACCGGTCCGAACTGTTCATCGTCGAGGGTGATTCGGCACTCGGTACGGCGAAGCTGGCGCGGAGCTCGGAGTTCCAGGCGCTGCTGCCGATCCGGGGCAAGATCCTCAATGTGCAGAAGGCGTCCGTCGGCGACATGCTGAAGAACCTCGAGTGCGCGTCGATCATCCAGGTGGTCGGGGCCGGGTCCGGGCGCACGTTCGATCTCGAGCAGGCGCGCTACGGCAAGATCATCTTCATGGCGGACGCCGACTCCGACGGCGCGCACATCCGCTGCCTGCTGGCGACGCTGTTCTTCCGGTACATGCGGCCGCTGGTCGACGCGGGTCGCGTCTACACCGCCGTACCGCCGCTGCACCGCTTCGAGTTGACGAACCCGAAGAAGGGGCAGGAGAAGTACATCTACACCTACAGCGACGCGGAGTACCAGCGGAAGTCGGCCGAGCTGATGAAGAAGGGCGTCAAGTGGAAAGAGCCCCCGCAGCGCTACAAGGGTCTCGGTGAGATGGACGCCGACCAGCTGGCGGAAACCACCATGGATCCCCGCCACCGCACCCTGCGCCGCATCACCGTCGACGACGGCGAAGCCGCAGCCGGCGTCTTCGACCTCCTGATGGGCAACGACGTAGCCCCCCGCAAGGAATTCATCGTCCAAGGCGCCTACGAACTGGACGAGACCCGCATCGACGCCTGACGTCGGCCCGGTTCGGGACTGCCGGAGCCGTCGTCACATTTGGTCGAGTTGTTTCGTCACACAGGTATTCGAACCGAATTCTTGTGTGGAAGGACGTCATGACCTCAGTGCTGGAAACTCTTCGCCGTGACTTCGGCGGCGACATCATCGAACCGGGCGGAGCGGAGTACGAGTCGGCCAGTCGCTCGGTCCTGGTCTCGGGAAGCCCCATCTACGTGCTGCGACCCAAGAGCGTCGGGGACGTGCAGGCAGGTGTCAGATTCGCCGCCGCCGTCAAGCTCGACCTGTCCGTGCGAGGCGGCGGCCACGGCTTCCCTGGCTTCGGCACCAACGACGGCGGCGTCGTGATCGACCTGAGCAAGCTCGCGACCGTGGAGGTCGTCGACAAGGAACGTCACCTCGTCCGGATCGGCGGCGGTGCCACCTGGGGGCAGGTCGCGACCGCCCTGGCTCCGGACGGCCTGGCGATCTCCTCGGGCGACACCAAGAGCGTCGGTGTCGGTGGGCTGACCTTGACCGGTGGCATCGGCTGGAAGGTCAGGAAGTACGGTCTGGCCCTGGACAGCGTGGTCGGCGCAGAGGTGGTCACCGCCGACGGAGAGGTCGTCCAGGCGACCGCGGAGGAGAACCCGGAGCTGTTCTGGGCGCTTCGCGGTGGCGGTGGCAATTTCGGGATCGTGACCGCCTTCGAGTTCGTGGCCCATCCGACGGCGGACGTCTTCTACGGCAAGATCGCCTTCCCGGCAGCGGAGACGGCCACTGTGTTCCAGGGCTGGGCGGACTACCTCCGCAGCGCCCCCGAAGAACTCACCTCCATCGCGGTCGTCGCCAATCCGTTCGCCGGCGGACCTGAGCCGCTGGTCGAGATCCACGTCGCCTTCGACGGCGACGACCCGGAGCTCGCCGCGCAGGCGATCGACCCGATCCGACGGCTCGGCAGGGTGGTCGTCGACGAGGTCGCGCTGACGCCGTACGCGGACACGCTCGTGGACGGAGCGATTCCGCCGCCAGGTATCCAGCTCCTCACCCGCAGCGGTTTTGCCGGCAAGGAGGCGGTGTCCGAGGTCCTCCGGATCCTTGCCGAGGTCGGGACGTCGGAGCGGTCGCCGATCATCGCCGTTCGCAGCGTCGGTGGCGCGGTCTCCCGGGTGCCCGACGACGCCACCGCCTATGCGCATCGCCAGGCGGAGCTGATGTTCGTGACCACCACCGCGGGTCCGGCGCCGGTCATCGACGGGGCTCGTCCGGTTCTGGACGCGATCTGGAGCAGACTCACCCCGTACACCAGCGGCGCCTACGCGAACTTCCTCACCACTGCCACCGAGGAGGATGTCGCCGCTGTCTATCCGACCCAGACCTACCAGCGGCTCGCGGCGGTCAAGCGTCAGTACGACCCCGGCAACCTGTTCGCCGGCAACCACAACGTCCCGCCCCGGTAAGCCTTGGCGGACCTCGGCGCGGTCCTCAGCTGAGGGCCGCGTGGAGGATGGCGTGGGCGCCGGTGACGATCGCGTCGCGGTTGGACTCGTACGTCGGGTCGGTGATGGCAGTCGTGTTCGTGGTGTCGAACTGGAGAACCGGGACGTGCAGGTGGCCGGCCGGCATCAACGGGTCCACGAGATCGCGTTGGAGGGTGTTGCGGTAGGCGACCTCGTTCGAGAGGTAACCGCCGCCTGCTCCTTCGGATGCGATGGAACCAGCAGTCGGACCGAGCGGACGTCGTACTGGCAGGGTCTCGCCGGCCGGGATCTCCAGGACTGAGGTGTTCACCCGGGTCCGGAACGGCGCGACGTCGGCGAGCGACATCCGGGCCGTCGGGAGGCTGGTGGTCAACCACTCGGGACCGGGCGGCATGCTCGGCGAGACCACCGGGGCGTTCACCGTCCCGCCGCCCCACAGGTTGTTGTTGTCACCGATCGAGCTGACCGAGCGCCGCCGGCCGTTGAACACCTCGAGGTCGAAGATCCCGACCCTGCCCTGACTCGCCGTCATCACCAGGTCCGCGTGCTGCGGTCCCGGCCGGTAGTGCGGGGCGAGTGCGTTCTCGACCATGTCCTCGTCGAAGTCGGTGTACCGGACCGGGAAGACCACCGTCTGGATCTCGTACGTCGTGCCGTTGATCTTCCACCGCTGTCCGTCCAGGCTGAGCGCGTTCGCGCCGGACGGGTTGCCGATCCGGATGTCCGCGTCCAGCGTGAACGGGTCGAACCCGGTGACCACGATCTTCCGTACGCCGGGGCTGAACCGGGTGCTGTTGATCCCGCGGGACGAGTACTCCAGGCTCCGGATCAGCGCGTCGCGCTCCGCGGTCCCCAGGGCGAACCGCGGCTGCCACTGACGCAGCGCGAGCGCCATCGAGATCCGGGCCCAGTACAGGCCACGGTCGTCGGTCGACGGCAGAGCCGGTGCGGTCTGCGGGTGCTGGGCACGGTAGGTCGCGGTCTTCCAGAGCGCCTCGCCCTGGACCCGGACCAGCACCTCAGCGGCCTTGGGGTTCGGCATCGCACAGAGCAACTTGCCGAACAACGCGACCTGCTTGTCGAACCCGGACCGGGCCAGAATCTCGGCCGGCACGGACGAGCCGCCGGCGATGCCATTGTCGAGGCGCTGCTCTTCGACGGTGCCGGTCACGGCCGGATCGAGGCAGCCTCCGGCCGATTCGGTGTCGACGGCAGCGGGCGCACTGGGCGCAGCGGTCAGGACGCTGGTCAGGGCCAGGGCGCCGACCAGCAGGGAGCGGGAAACAGAGCTTGGGCGGAGTCTCATAAGGGCTGTCTATCAGATCCTCGCGGCTCCACCGAGAGATCGGAACAGACCCCGGTGTTGCAGGCAGTATGCAAGGGGTTACCTTCGGATTGCGGCGTACGCCCACGCCGCACCTCGTGAGGAGCAGAACTTTGACGACCCCGACATCACGCCGCCGTTTTCTGGCCACCACGCTGAGCACCACGCTCGGTGCAGGCCTAGGAATAGCCGCTCTGACCGGCTGCGCTACCGACGACGCCAGCGGCAGTGCGAACCCTACTCCCGGTCCCGTCCAGCCTGCGGGTGGCGCCGGACCCGGCGTCGAGCCGCCCATCACGACCGGTGACCAAGCGCTGCAGCGCCTGCTCGAAGGCAACAAGCGGTACGTCGAGAACCAGTCCGACGACGTCGACGAGGGACCGGCGCGCCGGGTCGAGGTGAGCAAGAGCCAGCATCCGTTCGCGACCGTGCTCGGCTGTGTGGACTCGCGGGTCCCGATCGAGCTGGTCTTCGATCGCGGGCTCGGCGATCTGGTGGTGGTCCGCAGCGCCGGTGAGGTACTGGACCACTCGGTGACCGGCAGCCTGGAGTTCGGGGTCGCCGAGCTGAAGACTCCGCTGCTGATGGTGCTCGGCCATCAGCGCTGCGGCGCGATCGACGCGACCATCAAGGCGCTCGACGCCAAGGAGACCGACGAGGAAGGCGACATCGGCTACCTGGTCAAGGCGCTGAGCCCTGCGGTTCAGCAGGTGACCGGCAAGCCGGGCGACCGGCTGACCAACGCGGTCCACGCCAACGTCGACCTGATCCTCGCCCAGCTCCGCACGTCGTCCGTGCTCGGCCCGCTCGAGAAGGAGGGCAAGGTGAAACTCGTCGGCGCGTACTACGAACTCGACACCGGCAAGGTCGTGGTCAGCTGATCTGCTCCAGGCGGCCGGTGTCGACGTTGTACATGAAGCCGCCGACGAGGACGTCGTCGCCGATCAGCGGGTGCTCCCGCACGGCGGCGACGTCGCGGCGGAGCGCCTCCAGCTGGTCGGGGACGACGTTGAGCGGCAGGTAGCCGGCGGGTTTGCCGGCGGCTAGCTCGACCTTCGCTCGCAACTCATCCTCCGTCATCGCCGCCATCGCGCAGCGGGTGTGCGGGATCACCATGATCCGACGGACCCCGAGCAACTGCACCCCAAGGACCAGTCCGGTCATGGTCAGCTCGGTGACCCGCCCGCCCGCGCTGCGCAGTACCTTGGCGTCGCCGGGCTTGAGGCCGAGCAGCTCCAGCGGCGGGATCCGGGAGTCCATACAGGTGACCACGCCGACGCCGGCGTGGGCGATGCCGTCGAAGCCGCTGTAGCGGAAATGCTCCGCGTACTTCGCGTTGGCCGCCAGCAGGTCCTCGAACCCGGTGATGACCTCGGCGCTCATCGGATGCCGCCGGGAATCGCGGTGCCGGCACGCAGGATCGACATGTCGTAGGGCTCCTTTCCGCAGGACTCCGGGCGGGGTGGGTGGACGGTCTCGGTGGTGACCGGAACGGTCCAGACCCGGTCGTCGACGTGTCGTACCGTGACGGTCTCCAGGTCTTCCGCGATGACGCTGAGCGTGTCCAACCCGACCTCGCCGATGAGGTTGCGGATGGCGATCTCAGCGACCTGGCCGCGCTTGGTCCAGGTGGACCGGCCGCGCAGCTTGTCGAGCACCGTCTCGCCGCGGTCGGCCGCGGCGAGAACGGCGGTGGCCAGCTCGAGGTCGAGATGGCCGTGCATGGTTCCGGCGGGTAGCAGGGCCGCTGTCGGTGCGAACCGATGACCACCGAGGTGGGTCGACTCCCACACTCTCCCCGGCGCGGCGGCCGTCAGAGCCGCGGCGATGGGGCGTCCGAGTAGCGCGCAACACTCGTCACGCTTGCCGTTCGTGCAGACCAGCAGCACCGGCTCTGTCACCGGTGCCAGTTCAGGCAGCGACTTCACGACGACGTCCAGCTCGCCGCGGTTGATCGCGTCCAGGTCGAGCGCGTCCAGCAGGAGCGGATCGGCGACAGTCCCGCTGAGCAGCCAAGTGCGGCCGGGCGTCGTGCTGGCGACGAAGACGCGGTGTGAGTTCGGGGAGTCGGGATGCCTGCCGGGGGAGCGGATCAGCCCGAAGCGGAGGTCGGCCTTCTTGCAGGCGGCATCGATCTTCGCGCCGAAGTCCGGGTCGAGGTGACTCTGCGTCGGTGCCTTGCCGCCCCACGGACCCGGCTGCTCGACGAGAAGCCAGCCGGAGGCCATGACGGCTGTGCCGGGCAGCGGCTCCCGCAGC
>NZ_DASRXP010000568.1:0-2858 GCF_035687465.1 Kribbella sp. | reverse complement strand
TCGTGTCCGCGCCCTGATCGAGCCAGTAACCCCAGCTCGGATACGTCCGCTGCAGTGCGAGCTTGGTCGCGACCTCGGCATGCCCGTACTTCGTCAGTACCGGCAGCAGTACTCCGACTCCGAGGCAACCCGTGTTCAGGTGGAACCCGCGGGCCTCGATATCGGCGACCAGGTTCGCCACGACGCGCGGTACCAGCTCGTCGGGCACCAGCCCGAACGCCAGCGGCACGGCATTCGACGTCTGCCGGTAGTCGGGGTCCTTCGCCGTCCGGTAGAGCCCCGCGGATCGATCGAGGAAGGCGCGGTTGAGCCCCTCCGCGAGGTCGGTCGCCGCCTTCCGCAGGCGATCCACCTCGTCGGCGCGGCCGATGAGTTCCCCGATCTCAGCGGTGGCGATCAGTGCGCGATGCAGGTACGCCGTACCGGTGAGCCGGCGGTCCTCCGGGGGCGGGCCGGCCTGGTAGCCGGGGGGAAGCCAGTCGCCCAGGACGCTGAGGGACAGCCCGTCCTCCACCCGGGCGAGCTCCCAGTCGACGTAGCGCAGTACGGATTCCCAGTGGTCGGCGAGCAGCCGTTCGTCGCCGTACCAGCGGTGCATCTCGCGCAGCAGAAACGGGTAGACCGTGGACCACTCGGTCGCGGGCGCGAGCTCGGAGTAGCCCCAGTCGCCGGTCGGCACGATCACCGGCAGCTGACCCTCAGGCGTCTGGCTGTCGCGAAGATCGCCGAGCCACTTCGTGAAGAACCGGGCCACGTCGAGCTGGCCAGCCATGGTGGGAGCGCCGACCTGCGCATCACCTGTCCAGCCGTTCTTCTCCATCATCGGGGTGTCGGTCGGGATGCCGTGCAGGTTGTTCAGCACCGTACGGCGCATCGCCTGCTCGAGCTGCTCGTACATCGGCTCGCTCGCCGCGAACCGGGAGACATCCCGTACGTCGGAATGCACCACCCGCAGTGTCAATTCCGGCGCCTCGGTGGTCCCTTCGACCTGGACATACCGGAAACCCTTGTAGGAGAAGCGCGGCTCCCACTCCTCGACACCGTTGCCAGCAGCAACGTATTCGTCGCGCTGGAAGCGATCACCCTCGACGTGCCGGTTCACCGCGACCACGGACCCGTCCGGCGCGGTGGTCTCGCCGTACACCAAGCTGACCGTGGTCCCGGCCGGTGCGCTGGTCCGGAGCCGCGCCCACCCGGCGGTGGTCCGGCCGAAGTCCACCACCCACACGCCGGCGCGAGGCGAGGTGATCTCGACGGGGGCGACATCCTCCACCACCCGGATCGGCTCGTGTTCCTGCGCCCGGATCCGGCCCAGTGGCGCGGGCAGGACGACAGCCTCGGCCCATGCCGAATCGTCGAAACCGGCCGCGTCCCAGCCCGGGAGTTCGAGCCGCGCGTCGTAGGTCTCGCCGGCATAGAGGGAGTCCGAGACGGTCGGGCCCGAGGTGACCCGCCAGGACGAATCAGTCCGCAGTTCCGTGGTCGACCCGTCCTCGTGGTCGATCACGAGCCGGGCGACCAGTCTCGGTTCGCCGGTCCACGGAGCCTGGTGCCAACGCCAGGAGTTCGGCGTCGTCAGGCCGTAGAACCCGCGGCCGAGCTCCGCGCCGATTGCGTTGTCCCCGACCTGCAGGAGGTCCGTCACGTCGTGGGTGACGTAGAGGACGGCCTCGTCGTAGTCGGTGAAACCAGGATCCAGGACGGCGTCGCCGATGCGCTTGCCGTTGAGCCTGAGTTCGGCGTACGCGAGGCCGCTCGCATAGAGGCGCGCTCGCACCACCGGACTGTCGACGGTGAACTCGCGCCGCAGCAGGGGAGCGGCCTCCGTGTTGCCGCCGATCCACTGGGCCTCACCGAATCCCTCGGTGAACAGCCCGGTCTCGAACCAGCTCGGCTCACTCCAGTCGCCACTGCGGCCGGCGCCATCCCACAGGCGGACCGCCCAGTGGTACCGCGTCCGGGCCGCGAGCTCGGGGCCGTCGTACTCGGCGCCGATGGCGTCCGACGCCACCTGCCCCGAGTCCCACACGTCCCCAGTCGTCAGCAGCTCGGGAGAGGACGCCACCACCACCTGGTACGCCGACTGGGTGGCTCCGTAGCCAGGGGCCCACGCGATCCACCCGAGCCGGGGTCGATGGACATCGGTGCCGACCAGCTCCTCGGCGTACTCGACTGTCAGCTTCTCCACGGCCAGGGGGCCACCCGGGCTCCAGCCGTCCGGGCTCCAGCCGTCGAGATTGGCACGTTCGACCATCAGGCAAGCCCCTCACGCTGTCGGCAGGTCCCGCAGGACCGTATGCAGCCTGCCGCCGCCAGGGCAACACCTCTGTCCCCATTCGGACAGCCGATTTGTCTCGGATCGTGAAACCAGAGCCCGTTGATCGACTTTGTCCGGTTTCATAGTGTGCATGCAGGTCACCGCCAACCGGCCAGCCGACGCGCTCACCCGCCGTCGGCACGTCGACCTGCTCCGCGTCGCCTCCGCGACCTGTTGACCTTCGGCGCATTCTCAGCCAGCGGTCTCTCTCCGCTCTGAACCACGCCCGCCCGCGACACCTGTCGCCCGCACTCCAAAGGTCATATCTGTGAGCATCACCAGCCTTCGCCCTGCCCGCGTTCTCGCCGCGTCGGCGGCGGTCCTGTCCCTGGTCGCCGCGGTCGCGGGTTGCTCGCGCGCCGACAGGGACGAGTCGCCGGTCGCCTCGACCGACAAGGGTCCGGCCACCGAGCTGCGGCTCGGCTACTTCCCGAACGTCACCCACGCCGCCGCCCTGGTCGGCCTCGACAAGGGGCTGTTCACCAAGGAGCTCGGCAGCACGAAGCTGGTGCCGACCAAGTTCAACGCCGGCCCGGAGGCG
>NZ_DASRXP010000567.1:0-32485 GCF_035687465.1 Kribbella sp. | reverse complement strand
CCCGCAACGCGGCGCTATCCCCGCGGCGCGGACAGCCGCAGAGACTTGCCCGTGCGTCGACTTTCGCGGCAGCACGACGACACGCCGGCGGCGTCGCCCGCAGCTTCCCCTCGCACGCGCGGCCGGCTCAGTGGCGCGGCTCACAGGGACGCCGCAGGCCGAGCCCGCGCCCCTACCCGGCGCCGCACGGGCCGTACGCCTACGCACCCTGGCCGTACCCGGTGCCACCCTTCCCACCGCCGTACCCGACCTCGCCTCCCCCGCAGCAGGAACCCCCGGGTGACGCGATGGCAGGTGCGCCCGCAGCCAAACCGGACGCGGAACCACCGGACAGCGCGCCTGATCCCGGACCGGACTCGGGCCCGCAAGGCGAGTACGGGCGCGGGTCCCGGCACGGGCAGGGGCAAGGGCAGGGCTCAGGTGGTCGCTGGTCGCGTCGTGGCAGTCAGATCGTGCTCTACGGGGCGTGACCACGATGGCCGATGCCGCTTGGTTCCTTGAGCAGGAGTGTCGTGCGCTGCGTACCCGGCTGGCGCTCGTGCAGCCCTTCGTGCTGCACGAGTCGATGCTGCCGGCCGCCGCGCTCGCGCCCGACGCGCTGATCGCGGTCGAGCGTTTCCTGTTGCAGGGCCGCGAGGAGCTGCGGCAACGGCTCGACGACTACTTCGACTGGCTTCTCGGTGTCGGCGCGACCGCGACGCCCGCCGAACAGCAGCGGCGCTTCGTAGGCCTGCGGTGGCGCTTCAACGACGTGCTGACCCAGTTCGACACGTTCCAGCAGGCCATCACGCAACGCAGCGAGGCCAGGATCGGCATCTGGCTGTCCGGCCTGGACGTGGTTGCACGGGACGCGCTGGAACTGCCCGGCATCACCGTTCCGCCTGTGATCACCTACCTCGACCGGGGCCAGGGTGCGGCGATCCGTCGCGCACGGACCCGATTGGCAGGCGGCGACCTCAGCCCAACCGCGCTGGTGCTGATTCCGCGCGAACGCATGATCGGTTCGAACGGAATCGCGTCATCACTCCTGCACGAATGCGGACACCAGGTCGCCGCCCTGCTGGACCTGGTCCCGTCCTTGCAGCAGGAGGTACGGCGGTACGCCCGGACGCGGCCGGACGACGAACGGCCGGCGTGGCGGTTGTGGCACCGGTGGATGTCCGAGATCGCGGCCGACCTCCATGCCGTCGGCAAGCTGGGGATCGGGGCGACGCTCGGACTGATGGGTGTCGTCAGCCTTCCCCGCATCTTCGTGATGCGGGTCGCGGAAGACGATCCGCACCCCTTCCCGTGGATCCGGGTGCATCTCAGCTGCGCGATGGGCGACGTGCTGTACCCGCACCCGCAGTGGGCGGCCGTAGCCCGGTTGTGGGACGAGCTGTATCCCCCGACCGGACTGGACGCCGTACGGCAACGGCTTTTCACGACATTGCGCCGTACCTGCTCACTGGTCGCCCGGCTCGCGGTCGGACACCGCCCGGCGGCTCTGCGCCGCCGGTCGATCGGTGACCTGCAGCCGAGCCGGGAGCGTACTCCGGACCGGCTGGCCCGGCACTACGACGAGCTGCTGGCCGACCCGACCCGGCTCTACCGGACCCGTCCGACGCTGGCGTTCGCGATCCTCGGTCAGGCACGCGCCGACGGCCGGCTCATGCCCGAGGACGAGAGCGGTGTCGTCAACGACCTGCTGACCCGATGGGCGTTGGACTCGACGTTCGCCGCCGCCGGCAGCTACCTCCCGCAACCAACTCACCTTGTCACCAGTTCAGAGGAGACATCCTGATGCCAACCAACGAATACACCGCTCTGGTGGAAGCCAAGCCGGCCGAGATCGAGCAGGGCGGCCGGGTGCGGCTGATCGCCGTCCCCGACACCAGCGACGACTTCCACATCACCGAGGCGTCCTGGAACCTCCCTGGCCGCGGTCCGCACGTCGTCACCACCTATGCCAGTGACGACGTCACCGAGGCGACGGCCGTCTGGCGCGTGCCGGACGACCAGACCCCGGGGACGTTCGACGTCCGGGTCACGCTGACACTGGTGGTGAATCCGCGCCGGCGCGGAAGTAGTGGTTCCAGCCCCGCACCGACCGACGGAATCGCGCGCGGCCTGACTGAGGTCACCGTGCGCGCCCGGCCGTTCGCCTCTGGCGACGCGGTCGCGGTGACGATGCGCCGCGGCGATGTGGTGGAGACCGACGACCAGGCGTTCTGGGTCGCGATCCGCAACAGCACCCGCGCGCTGTCGTTCAACCGGTACCTCGAGTTCCTGACCGGCACGCTGCGCAAACGAGACGCGCGACGGCTCGCAAAACTGCAGAAGACCCGGGCGCTGCCGTTCCCGGACATGGACCAGTACCGGGTCCTGAAGACGGCTACCGAAGTGTTCATGATGGCCAATTGCGGCGTCCGGGTGGACGCGGACCGGCTCGGCCGCCCGTTCAAGGGACTCGACCTCGACCAGGAACGGGTCCGGCTGAACCGCCCGGACCTTGACGACGACCCGTTCCGGGCCGAGATCCGCAGTCAGTGGGAGGACTACATCACCGAAGGTCCTCGGCTGCCGGGTGAGGAGGACCAGGCGTATCTGCCCTACCTGGCGGTGATCCGGCTCAGGCTGGGCGACATCGATCTGGTTGGCGACCGCGATGTCGGCGTGAACACGTACGGCATCCTGCAGAGCAAACTGACCAACCCGTGCCTGATCGAGCTGATCTGGAACTTCTGGCATCGTGAGGCCCACCTGGTCCACGCGATCTCCGCACTGCTGCTGCGGTTCCAGAACGTACGGACCGGTCGCGGCCCGGATCCCCTTGCCCACCTGGAGATCGACCCACTACGGCCGCTGAGCAACCTGATGTGGGGCATGGTCAACGACGAGCAGCACCGGCTCACGGACACCCGAGTGGCCTACGAACTGTTCCACCACTACGGCATCAGCCTGCTGCAGCCCGGCCAGCCGCAGATGCGTCCGGCGGACAGCCGGGTGCACTTCCTCGGCAGCTTCCACCGACTCCTGCACGTGGTCTCCGCCTTCCTCAAGGAGGACGACGACACCACAGTGCTCGCGGACGCCTTCCCGGTACTCAACGCACTCAAGGAGGTGCACCTGCAGCTCACCGAGGGGCAGGGCAACCAGTACCTCGAACTGCCCTGGCAGGCACGGCAGGAGGACCTCATGTATCAGTACATGCTGGCCCGCCCCGAGATGCGGGAGTTCCTGCCGAGCCGGACGATGGTCGCCTACCCAGAGGGCTGGATGGACCCGGTCGAGACGGTCAAGCGCCTCTACGGCTGGCCTGATGCGTCAGTGATGCACTTCCGCGACCTGGCCGTCTTCGGCGAGCAACTGCTCATCGGCATCCGCTACGGCAACTGGAACGACGTCCTGCTACCGCAGCAGGCGGCCAACTGGGTTCGCTACTGGCGTCCGGAGCTGCAGGGCTACATCCACGCCTACCGGGCTGTCACCGGCGCAGACCTCACCGTCGACCCCGTGGACACCACGATGCCGTCCGTGCTCCTACGGCAGCGGCTACTTGAGCAGTTGGCCGGCAGCGGGGCGTACGAGGACCGACGCCGTACGACGCCCTCCCGTCTGCCCGGTTACTCGGAAACGTTCTGACAGGGAGCCGCACCATGACCAGCGAAGCATTCCTGGACGAGGCCGAGGTGTGGGGCGAGGTATCCGGCACCGGTACGTCGGATCCACTCGACAATGCCTTGCCCCAATCCGGGCCGGGCTTCTACTGCAAGAGCACCGGCCGCCAGTACGGGCGCCGCGAAACCCTGCGGGCGATGACGTCGATCGCCGCGGAGTGGCTCCGGCGGCACCCCAGCGGGCCGAGGATCGGCGTCACCGACATCAGCCTGCGCGGCGGCGGCCCGATGGCGCCACACAAGTCGCACCAGCGTGGCACGGACGTCGACATCCGGCCTGTGCGCAACGACGGCAAGGAGGAGCCGATCACCTACACGATGCCGGCCTATTCCCGCCAGCTCACCCAGGAGCTGGTCGACCTGATCCGGAACAACCCGGTGGTGCAGGTCTCCAAGGTGTTCTTCAACGACCCGCAGATCAAGGGAGTTTCGCCGCTGAGTGGCCACCACGACCACATGCACGTGTCGTTCACGACCACTCCGGCCACTGGCGGCACGTCGTACGTGCCGAGTGCGCCTGGAGCTGCGCCGAGTGCACCAAGAGCTGTCACGGGCGGACCCCCGCCGGCAGGCCCGCAGAGCATCAGGTTGGGCACCATTCACGCCACACGGCCCGATGGCACGCGGTACACCTACCAGTTCACCAGCGACGACCTGGTGTGGACCGCGCGGTTCATCGTCGGCGAGGCCGGCGGGCGCGACAACGCGGACAACCGAGCGGTGATCTGGGCGATGATCAACCTCTACGGACTGATCCGGCACCGGCAGTACCCCACCTTCCACGGGTTCCTGCGGGCCTACTCGACGCCGCTGCAGCCGTCACTGCGTAACTGGGGCGCGGCCCGCCGGCACATGCACAAGCCCGAGTTCGTCAAAACGGGTCAGACGTACCCGCCGCCGGCGCCGCCGGGGATCCCGGTCGGCCAACTGCGGCAGTTCCTCAAGCTGCAGAGCACTGTCTGGGCAGCGCTCCCCCAGCCGGCTCGCAACCTGGCCACGAGTGCACTGACCGGGGCCGTACCGAACCCGATCGGCAACGCCACCCAGTTCGCGAGTACGGCGGTGTACTTCCGCGACCGGCACGGTCGGCTCCCGAACGACGGGCAGTGGCTCAAGTTCACCCAGGACTACGCGAAGGGCCAGCGCTGGCAGTGGGTCGGCCACCGGGCCGGGCTGAACCAGCGGAACAACGCGTTCTTTGTGGAGAATCGGTTCTCGAAGTTGCCCGCGGGCGCCGTGCGGGTGCAGCCGCCGCGGCCGTAGGCGATGACCATCGTCGATGCTCACTGCCACGTGGGACGGGGTGACGCACTGACCGGTCCCTGGGACGTCGGCCGGCTGGACGGCTACCTCCGCCGGGCGGACGCCACTGGGATCACGCGGACCGTGCTGTTCTCGGTGTTCCACGGCGACTACCTGATCGCCAACCGGGCAGTGGCGCGGGTGGTCGCCGGCCGGCCGGACCGTTTCATCGGGTTTGCGTTCGTTCATGCGGCCAGAGATGCGGGCCGAGTTGCCGAGCTGGTGCACGAATCCGTGAACCAGCTCGGCTTTCGCGGCCTGAAGGTGCACCGGCACGACGCGGCGCTGACACCCGAGATCGCGCAGGTAGCGGACCGGTACGGATTGCCGGTGCTGTACGACCCGATGGGACAGGTGGCAACCCTGGAACTGTTCGCGGCCGAGTTCCCACGCGTCGCGTTCATCGTGCCGCATCTGGGCAGCTTCGCCGACGACTGGGCAGCGCAGCGTGTGGTGATCGACCTGCTGACCCGGCTGCCGAACGTCTACGCCGACACGTCCGGAGTACGACGATTCGATCTGCTCGTGGAGGCGGTACAGCGAGCCGGACCGGACAAGCTCATCTTCGGATCCGACGGGCCCTGGTTGCATCCCGGGCTGGAGCTGGCCAAGATCAAGGCCCTCGGACTCCCACCACAGGACGAGCAGGCGATCCTAGGCGGTACGCTCCTCACCCTGCTCGGCCCCGCCATCAGCCCCCGATCTGCGGCTGGAGCCGAGCGGCCCGCCGCAACTGCAAGGCCCGGTCGCTGACGGCGAGCACCCGCGACGCCCGCCGGAGATTCCCGTCCTCCTGCGCGATCGCCAGCCGAACAGCCGTGTCCCGGGCCACATCACCGATCTCCCTCAGCGACGCCCCGCCGGCCAGAGCCTGCAGTACGGCGGCCTCGAACGCGCGCCCGGTCCGCCATGCCTCGCCGGGCTGATCAGCCGGGCGCTCGTCGTCGGGCACGTCCCCGACCGTGATCGGGCCACGACCAACGTGGCGCTGAGCGATCCTCTCGACCAAGGTCCGCAAGTCGCGCACATTTCCCGGGTACGGACGTTCGGTCAGCAGAGCACTCACCGCGGGGTCGAACCCGCCCTCGGCGTCCTGTTGAGCAGCGAAGTGCTCTGCCAGCGGCAGGATGTCGGGGGTTCTTTCACCGAGGCTCGGTAGGTGGCACCGCCAGGCGGCGATCCGGTGATAGAAGTCGCGCCGGAACGCCCCCCGCAGTTCCTCCTCGACCAGGTCACGGTTCGTCGCACAAATCAGCCGGAACCTGGTCCGGTGCCAGGTGTTCCCCCCGACCCGCTTGTAAGTGCCCTCCTGGATCACCCGCAGCAGTTCAGCCTGTAGCTGCAGGGAGAGCTCACCCACCTCGTCGAGGAACAGCGTGCCGCCGTCGGCTTCGCCGAAGGCGCCGACGCGCTGAGCAACAGCGCCAGTGAACGCACCGCGCTCATGACCGAAGAACTCACTGCCCGACAGCGACGGGACCACCGTGGTGCAGTCCAGCACGACGAGGTCGCCCTTGTCCGGCCGCGGATCCAGCGCGTGCACCAGCCGTGCCACCAACTCCTTGCCGGTCCCGCTCTCGCCGGTGATCAACAACGACAACCTGGTGAAATGCGCGACCTCGACGATCTGGCGGACCACCCGCCGCCAGACCGGCGAGTGGCCGACCAGCGTTTCACTCACCGCCGCGGAGTTCATCAGCTCGTCGACCTGCTGCCAACGACGCAACCGCTCAACAGCGTCGGACGCCGGATCTTCTGACCGGTCCCAGGCGATCACATCCCCCGCTCCCGCGGACAGCAAGCGCCACGCACCCGTGACGTCGAGAGCGTCTCCGGCAGGAACGACCACCAGCAGGCGTTGCTCGCCCTCCGCGGCAGCAGCACGGACGAAGGCCACCTCCGCGTCGGTGATGGCGTCGACCACGACGACGCCGATCGGACCCGTTGGTGGCGCCTGCGATTCCGGCAGCAGAACGGCTTCCCCGGCCAGCGCGTCAACGATGTGACGTGCCTGGTGTGACTCCAAGGCAGCACCGATACAGCGCATCCATACGGGTCCATTCCGCCCACGAGACATAGCGCTGCATCCCCACCGATCGCTCCATCCCCAGCGACTTTCCAACCGTACGCGCATCCAGCGGACCTGGCCACAGCCTGTTACCCCCGTCGCTTCGCAGTCCTCCCGCTAGCTGACGTCGGGGTTGTGGGGTTCGGCGTTTCTGGCCTCGATCGCCTTGACTGTGTTCGCGAAGGCCTTGGTCAGGACGCGTTTGCCGATGGTTCCGACGACGAGTCCGAGCAGCCGTCCCCTGAGGTTCTTACCCTCGCGGACGACCGTGACGTTCACCGCGGTCGTCCCATCGGGCTGCCGGTTGAGGTCGTAGGTGTGGCCGGATCGTCCGCCCCAGATGTTGGAGTCGGTGGTGGTGAGAACGACGTGGCTCGGGTCGGACCAGTCGTAGTGCAGACGTTCCCAGATGCCGGCGGAGCCTTCGGTAACGTCGGCATCGTGAGGGCCGCGGGCGTGGACGACGAGGTAATCGTCGGTGCTGTTGCCGAAGAGTTGCGAGCGACCCGGACCGAAGTCGGTGAGCCCGTCGATGAACTGCTCGGGCGTCGAGGTCGTGGTGGTGTGCAGATGCATCGTGGGCATGTCTACTCCTGACCCGCCCCCAGGAACACGAGAGAACTCACTCTAGACCTTGGGCAGCCGGCCGCACCGTCGACCGCTGACGCTCGTGGGCTACGCGGGCTTGGCGTACCCTGCGACGCCGGTGTCCAGCACCACGCAGGGCTCGTCGCCGACAGTCCAGGCGTCGTGTCCTGGATCGAGGTTCACGACGTCGCCGGGGCCGATGGTGAGCTCATGGCCGTCGTCGAACCGGATGGTCATCTGTCCGGAAAGACACAGGCCGGTGTGGTGGGTCTGGCAGGACTCGGTGCCGGCGATCGGCTTGACATCGTTGGACCAGCGCCAGCCCGGCTCGAAGACCCCGCGGCCGAGGGTGAAGTCGCCGAGAGTCACCACGTCCATTCGCCCGTGGTCCTTGAAGGGGCGCCGCTCGTGCGGGGTGTCGATGTTCAGCTTGTCGGACATGATGTCTCTCTCCCGATCTGGTGATGCTCAGTCAGCCGTCGTGCTGGTGAGATGCTCTCCATGCCATCTCTGACGCCGGCGTTACGAGACTGGTCGAGGATCAACTGGCAAATGTTGTCTCGACGCCCCTCGATGGCGAAGTCCCGCGGACTCAATCGCCTGGAGGTACAGGTCTCGCTGGGCAGCGCCCGCGAGCTCATTGGTGTGCCCCGTGACCGTCAAACGTCCCCGCCAGGTCAAATCACTGACTCACTTGAATAGAACGCTGGAGCGTATGTGTTGTCAAGGAGGGCCTTGAACAGGACGGTGATTAGCGACGATCCGGACCGTCGGTGCCCGCTAGACAGGTTACTGTCCGTGCTGGGCCGTGTCTCCGCGCTGGCGTTGAACCCGAAACCGTGACGACGGGGGCGCTGCGGTGACACCATGCCAGCATGGGTGGGGTGGATTCGGCATCGTCAACGGCCGCGCAGGATTTGGTCGCGGCGGGTGAGCTGGCGCTGTCCGAGGGGGCGTGGGATCGCGCCTGCGGAAGTTTCGAGTCCGCACTGGCGCATGAGACGTCACCCGAGGGATGGGATGGGCTGGCTCGCGCGCTGTGGTGGTTGGATCGCCCGGCTGAGGCCATCGACGCGCGAGTGCGCGCGCACTCGCTGTTTCGCCGTGCGGGGGACCTGGCGCGCGCGGTGCGCATTGCGTTGTGGCTGGTCCACGAGTACTCGGCTGTGCACGGGAACGAGCCCGCCGCCGAGGGATGGCTCGCCCGAGCCGAGCACCTTCTGATTGATCAGGTCGACGTGCCCGAGCGGGGATATCTCGACCTGGCCAAGGCGGAACGTTGTCTTGATCCCGTGATCGCCGCCGGCTACGCCGAGGCCGCGCTTGTGCTCGCCCGTCGCCTGAATGATCCAGATCTTGAGCTTGCCGCGCTATCCCGGATGGGGCTGGCCCAGATCACGCTGGGTCAGGTTGACGAAGGGCTGGGGTACCTCGACCAGGCCATGGCCGCGGCGACCGGAGAGGATGCGGCCACCTTCGAGGCGGTGGCGCGGACATGCTGCAGCCTGGTGCTGGCCTGCGATCTCGCCGGCGATGATGACCGGGTTCGCCAGTGGGGCAAGGTCGTGGAGGGCTACGTCCACCGCCACAACGAACTCCCGCTGCTCACCTTCTGCCCGACGTGTGGTGCGGATCTGCTGACGTCGGGCAATCGGCGCGGTGAGTCCGAGGATGAGCTGGTGCATGCTCTTGCCGAGTTGGCCAACACCGGCCGGCGATCCCGCTGCGTCGATCCCGCCGTGCGGCTCTCCCAACTGCGCATCGCGCAGGGGCGAATCGAGGAGGCCGAGGATGCGCTCGTGGGATACGGCGGATCGCCTACCGCAGTCCGTGCCGACGCCGCGATTCGCCTCGCCCGCGGTGAGGCGGCCGCGGCTGTCGCGCTGCTCGAGCGGCAGCTGTCGCTCATCAACCGATCCGGACTCCTCGCGGTGCCGCTGCTTGCCCTGCTCGTGGAGGCCCGGCTGGCAGATGGCGACCACGAGGGCGCACGAGCAACAGCCACGGAGTTGGAGAACCTTGCTGCGGGCAATGCTCGCGTCTCTGCCATCGCCACGGCGGCTGCCGGCCGGGTGGCGCTGGCCGCTGCAGCCCCGGAGGCAGTCGCACTTCTGGAACGTGGCGCGGAGTCGTTCGGCCGATTGCACATGCCGTACGAGGAGGCGCGTACACGGCTCGAGCTCGCTACCGCGCTGCGGAGCCGGGAAGGGGTTCTGGCGGTAGTCGAGGCCCGGTCCGCGCTCAAGGCGTTCGAGCGGCTCGGGGCACGCAACGAGTCCGATCGCGCCGCGGCCCTGCTTCGCGATCTGGGCATGCGGGGACGCGCCGGCCCGAAGGACGTCGGTCTGTTGACGGAGCGGGAGCAGGAGGTGTTGCAGTTGCTCGCGCAGGGTCTCACCAATCGTGAGATCGGCGCCCGGCTCTTCCTGAGCGCCAAGACCGTCGAACACCACGTCGGCGCGGTCCTGCGCAAGCTGGGGGTGAAGACCCGAACCGAAGCGGCCGCGGCTCTCTCCCGGGTCAGGGGCACCGAATAGGGGATTTCCCCGATCCTTCCAGGTCGCCACGGGCGCAGCCTCCTCTCATCAACCCCTGAAGGAGGCAGTCATGAAGGCGACAGCCGCATCCATCACCGTCGGAGACATCCAGGTCGCGTGCTCCGTGGTCGGCGAAGGCACTCCACTGATCGTGGTACACGGAGCGATTGGTCTCGGTACTGCGTACATGCGCGACCTGGACCGCTGGGCCGACACGTTCCAGCTGGTCTACTACGACCAGCGCGGCAGCGGCGGAACCGCGCTGGGCGAGGAGAAGAGAGTCTCCTTCGCCGGAGCGATCGATGACCTTGACGGACTTCGCGCGGGGCTCGGCATCGACCGCGTGAACCTGGTCGGCCATTCCGCCGGCGCGATCCTCGCCGCCCTGTACGCCGGCACCCGTCCTGAGTCCACATCGTCGGTCGTCCTGCTCAACGCGGCCCCGCCGCTCATCCCCGAGTTGTTCCAGGCGTTCCAGCAGGAGATGGCCTCCCGCCGGACCCCCGCCGACAACGCGACCAGGAAGACCATCGAGGAGTCGCCGCTGTTCCAGGCGCGAGACCCGGAAACCCTGGAGCGCCACCAGCTCAACACCTTCGTCCCGTTCTTCCGCGACCGTGCCACCATCGAGACCGTCACCCTCGGGTTCACCGAGAACACCGCGGGCAACGTGCAAGCCGCACCCGAACGCATGATCGGGTCCCTCGGCGCGCTCGATCCCCTGCGTACGTTCGCCGGCATCCAGTGCCCCACGCTGCTGGTTCATTCCGAGCTGGACCCGGTGCCCGTCGAATGGGCCCATGCGCTGGTCGACACCATTCCCGGCGCCGACTACGTACTCCTCGAAGGCGCCAGCCACTTTGCCCACATCGAGGATGCCGAGCAACTCGCCAACGCCGTACTGCCATGGCTGACCAAGCACGCCGCCTAGCGACTAGGCAACCCCGTCCAAGAACTCAGTGAGCTCATGATCGAAGCGAGCCTGGTCCTCGGCGAAGGGAACGTGACCGACGCCTTCGTACCAGGAGGGTCTGGCGGTCTTGCAGACGTTGAGGGTGTGCTCGGCCATCGAGGGCAACACGATCGTGTCGGACCGTCCGTGGGTCACCAGCACGGGCACGGACAGCCTGGCCAGCACGTCGTCGCCGTTGATCTCGCGTGAGATCAGCGCTCCCCTGACCTCAGGAGGAACGACCATGTTCCACCCCAGGGCCGCGCTCCAGTCGTCCGGCGCGAGTGGCTCGGCGGTGCAGACGCCGAGGAAGCGTCGGATGGCGGCGATGTTCGTCGCCAGGTCAGGCAGGCTGGCGTCCGGTGCGTTCTCGAGGAAACCGGGGCCGATGTGATCGAAGGTGGGGGGCTTCAGCACCACGGCGGCCCCGACCAGGTTGATGCCACCGATCCGGTCCTCGCCGTACGCCCGGATGTAGTCAGAGACGATGAAGCCGCCGTACGACCAGGCGACCAGCACCGGTCGGTCCAGGCCCAACTGGTCGATGACCGCGGCGAGGTCGTCGGCCCACAGTTGCGGGTCGCGATAGCTCTCGGCGCCCAACGGCTTCTCAGACATGCCGTGGCCCCGGTTGTCGAACGCCACAAGACGAAACTCCTGGGCGAGCCGGCCCTGCACCTGCCGGGCCCAGCACAGGTGACTGGCCGACCAGCCGTGAATGAAGAGAATCGGACGCCCCTGCCGGTTTCCCCACTCCCGGGCGTGCAGTCGGACGTCTCCCCCGCCCTGGATGTCGTACGTCGCTGTCGGCTCGGCGAGAACCGCCGAGGCCGTGTCAGACATGACCATGTGCTCCATCGAATGCCTCCCTAGAACTGCCCGAAACCCCGGGCGCTTGTTCTGAAGGTAGGCAGCCGCAGGCGTCGCCGGCATCGGAGCCAGCACGCAATGCCAGGGAGGTGAACTGGCGGTCTACACGTAGTGGCGACCGGCCAGATCAGGGACGCCGCGCCTCGGAGAACCTGGCCGCCGCGGCCGCGCGTCCCGCTTTGCCGGAGACGCGCAGCTTGATGTACGTGTTCGTCAGATGACGCTCGACAGTGCGGACGCTGAGGCTCAGCCGCTCCGCAATCGCTTCATTGGTCAGCCCCGCCGCGACGAGCTCGAGGACCTCCAGCTCCCGTCGGCTGAGCTCGTCGACTCCGACGCCCAGCCGGGCAGTTGCCCGCTCTGTCCCCAGGAAGCCACGAAGCTCCGAGACAAAGCTCGTCCACGCGGGTTCATCCGACAGCAGGATGTGGTTCGCCGACTCCAGAACGACCAGCCGCGCCTCGGGTAGCAGGGTGGCAAGCAGCCGACCCTCATCGACCGGAACAACCCGGTCTCCCGCCGTGTGCACGACCAGCGTCCTCGTCCGCACCTGTGCCGCGAGGTCGACCAGATTGAGTCGGCCACGCGCGTTGTAGATGCGGACCGCTGTCGCGGCCGACGTGGATTGTCGCTGCATGTCGTCGTACCAACCCATCTGCTCGGCCGTACCGGCCGGAAGGAACAGCATGCTGAACAGATGGCGGAATGTGGGATCGGGATCGGTCCAGCCGGCGGAGATCGCCGCGACCAGCGCCTCTTGCAGCCGGCGCTCGCCCGCACCTCGGAGGGTCCGGCCGCGCGCGTAGCCCCCGTAGAGAACGAGATGCGTGAGCCGCTCGGGATGACGGGCCGCATACGCGACCGCGACCGCCGTACCGGTCGAGACGCCGAGCAACGCGAACCGGTCGAGGCCCGCGGCGTCGACCACGGTTTCGAGGTCGGCCACCCAGGCATCGAGCGAGATGTCGTCGACGTCGCGATCCGAGAGCCCGCAGCCGCGCTCGTCGTACCGGACGAGGGTGTGACCGTCCCCGAGGGCATCGAGCCAGTGGCGCCACACCGGACTCTCCCAGTCGAACTCCAGGTGGGTCATCCAGGTCGCCACCCTAACGATCGGCGGGCCGTCACCGTGGACCGCGTACGCCAGTTTCACCGCATCCGGCGCCACGCAGTACCCGACCCTCTGCCTCACCTGCCGATCGTAGCGAGGTTACGACTCTCGCGCCGGGCCGAAGCGGCCGGAACGCCGACCCGGGCCATCGGTCCCGCGGATCGAGGGCCTCTGGCACTGATCCTGTCGTCTGCAGGCGGCTTGGATGGTTCCAGTGGGTAAGGGGACCGGAGGCGATGGGGATGAGTTCGGCACGACGATCACTTCGGTGGTTGGCGCTTGGTGCGCTCGACCGCGTAGACGGCCGCCTCGGTCCGGCGTTCCATCCCGAGTTTACGGAGCAGGCCGGAGACGTAGTTCTTCACCGTCTTCTCCGCCAGGAACATGTCCTGCGCGATCTGCCGGTTCGTCTTGCCCTCGGCGATCAGGTCGAGAAGCTTGCGCTCCTGCTCGGTCAGCGACTTGTACCGCGGGTCGTCATCCTCCTCGGCCGGGTGCCGCAAGCGCTCCAGGACCGCCCTCGTCATCGCCGGGTCCAGCAACGACTCCCCCGCCGCCAGCCGGCGGACCGCGCCGACCAGATCGGTTCCGCTCACCTGCTTGAGCAGGTAACCGGACGCACCGGCCATGATCGCGGTGAAGAGCGCCTCGTCGTCGGAGTACGAGGTCAGCATCAGACAGGCAGGCGGGTCGTCCATCGCCGACCGAAGCTCGCGGCAGACCGAAATACCGTCTCCGTCAGGCAGCCGCACGTCCAGTACCGCGACATCGGGTCGCAGCGCCGGAACCCGCGCGATCGCCTGCGCCGCCGTTCCAGCCTCGCCGATCACCTCGATGTCGTCCTCGCCCTCCAGCAACTGCCGCAGGCCGAGGCGGACCACCTCGTGGTCGTCGAGCAGGAACACCTTGATCGTCATGTCGCGCCACTCCCGCTCTCGCAGTCGGTACTCCCGCGGCTCACACTAGACCGCCACCACCTCCGAAGGGGGTCGCGATGAGTACCCCGCCGCGCCACTTCGACCACTCCGGTCTGCAGATCCTGGAGGAGCAGGAGTGCCTGAAACTGCTGTCTTCGATGCCGCTCGGCCGACTGGTCTTCACCCAGGGAGGTCTTCCCGCCGTACGGCTGGTGAACTTCGTCGTCGACGATCGGACCGTCATCTTCGCCACCGCGGACGGTGACAAGTACCGCGCCGCGGAGCGCGGGGATGTGGTCGCCTTCGAGGTCGACGACGTCGACCCCGAGCGACACCTCGGCTGGACCGTGACCGCGGCGGGTCACCTGGCGATCATCGATCCGGACGACGCCGCGCTCCTCCTGACCACCCTGCCGGTTCGGCCGTGGGCCCCCAACCGGGACCGTCATCTCATCCGGCTGGCCATCGAGGTACTCGAGGGCCGCCGCCTCCTCGCCTGGGGCGAGCGGCAGGCCCGGTAGCGCTGGGTATCCAACCCGCCGGTCGTTCCGTACGGTGGGCGGCATGGGTGGGAAAGACAGCGAGCATCGCAATACCTGGGACGAAGGCGCCCTCGAGTTCGCAGGTCTGTCCCGGGTCCGGCTGGACGCACTGTTGCAGGAGTTGCTCGGTCGCGTCGACGACATCATGGACTCGCAGGAGCGCCTCCGCGCCCTGCTCGACGCCGTGGTCGGCATCGGCGCGGACCTGGACCTCAACAGCACCCTCGACCGGATCGTCACCGCCGCCTGTGAGCTGGCAGGCGCCCGGTACGGCGCGCTGGGAGTGGTCGGTCCGGACGGCAATCGCCTCGTCCGCTTCATCACCCACGGTGTGACCGATGAGGAGATCGCCGCGATCGGCCCCTATCCCGAAGGCCACGGCATCCTCGGCCTGCTGATCGACCACCCCACCCCGTTGCGGCTCACCGACCTGGCCGAGCACCCGCGCTCGTTCGGCTTCCCGGCCAACCACCCGCCGATGCGCAGCTTCCTCGGCGTCCCGATCCGGACCCGGGAGCATGCCTTCGGCAACCTCTACCTGACCGAGAAGGCCGAGGACGCCGACTTCACCGAGGACGACGAACGGGCCGTGAGCGCCCTCGCGGCCGCGGCCGGCGTCGTGATCGACAACGCCCGCCTGTACGCCGACACCGAGCGCCGCCGCCGCTGGCACGAGATCACGGCCGAGATCACCCAGCTGATGCTCGGCGACTTCGACTCCCAGCAGATCCTGCAGCTGATCGCCTCCCGGGCACGTGAGGTCTCAGACTCCGTACTCGGAGCGGTTCTGCTGTACGACGACGGCGACCTGGTGATCCAGGCCGTCGACGGGCCGTCCTCCTTCGAGAGCTATCTCGGCCGGCGGATACCGGCCGACCGGCCGGCGCTGAGTGATGTGCTGAGTGGGGACGAGCAGGTGGTGGTCGAGGATCTGTCCACGCTCGCCAAGGAGACCGGGCAGCTCGCGGACTTCCCCGAACTGGGCGACCTCGGCCGGGCCATCTTCGCGCCGCTGCCGGCCGGCGCCGGAAGTCCCGGTGGAGTCCTGATGGTCGCCGCCGAGCGCGGATCGGTCCTCGGGGTGACGGTGGGAACGGATCTCGTCCGGATGTTCGCCAATCAGGCCACGTTGGCTCTCGACCGGGCCCAGGCCCAACAGAGCCGCTCGGTGCTCGCGGTCCTGGAGGACCGTGACCGGATCGCCCGGGACCTGCACGACCTGGTCATCCAGCGGCTGTTCGCCACCGGCCTCCAACTGCAGGGCATGCACCGGATGGTCCGCCCGGAGGTCCAGGAACGGATCACTCAGGCGGTCGAGGACATCGATGCCACCATCCGCGATCTGCGCGGGGCGATCTTCGAACTCCAGAGCCGGCCCGGCAAGCCGTCGCTGCGGTCCGACCTCCAGACGCTCGTCGGCGAGTACGCCGGGCCGTTGGGCTTCCGGCCCGAGCTGATCATCACCGGGCCGATCGACAGTGTGGTCCCCGTGTCGGTGCGGCCGCAGATCATCGCCGCGGTCCGCGAGTCCCTCTCGAACGTGGTCCGGCACGCCCAGGCCGGTACCGTCAAGGTCGAGATCACCGTGACCGGCGTGGACGTCACCGCCCGGATCTCCGACGACGGGATCGGCCTCGGCTCATCGTCCGACCGGCGCAGCGGTCTGCGAAACCTGGAAGAGCGGGCCGCCGCACTGGGTGGTGCCGTACGGCTGGAGTCCAATCAGCCGCACGGCACCGTGCTGGAGTTACGGGCGCCCCTCAACGCCGACCCCAGCTGATCAGGCATCGCAGGACGGCGGCGACCAGGTCATCCGGCTCACCGCAGCCAGGGGTAGCGCTCGACGATCGGCAGCCGCGACCACTGCTTGCCGAGTCCCCAGACGTTGCCGGCGGCAACAAGAGCGAGGACGACCAGCGTGATGGCGCCGACGATGTGGTCGTCCAGGACCGGGTTGGTCTCGGGCGGCAGCGCGGCGCTCCACATCAGCAGGTAGAGGATCGTGCCTGAGACGGCGGCGATCCGCATCCCGATGCCGAGGGTGAGCGCGATCCCGATGCCGGCCAGGGCGATCATGAACAGCGGGGTGACCCAGAAGTCGCCGACCAGGGACTGGTAGAAGTCCGTGAACGGGCCGCTGGTGCCCTTGCCCAGGAATCCGGCGGTCGGGTCGCCGCCGTCGATCCAGCCCTTGCCGGCCGGGGTGACGTAGCCGAGGCCGAACACCTTGTCCACAAAGGCCCACAGGAACGTGAGGCCGAACGCGATCCGGAGGACGGCGAGTGCCCGCCCAGCCGCCACCCGGGTACTCCGGGTCGGTACGGGCTCCCTGATCTCAGGTGCCGGGACGTGCTGCCGATGCGAGGTGGTGGTCATGGTCGTTCCTTTCGATTCGTAGGGACACCTCGATCGTGGCGCTCCGGCCGACGGCCCGGCAGAGCACGTGGTCATGACGGCTGGTGCCGAAGGGCCTGACCGGCCGGGACCCATGCCTGCAGCGCGGCGGTGTGGCCCGGGCCGACGCTGGGAGTGCGGCAGTGGTTGCCGCCCGAGCAGGTCGAGGAGGCCCCTCATGTCCGCAGACCAGTTGTCCATGGAACAGATCGACGTACTGCTCAGCGCCGCGGTCGCCGCGCCGAGCATGCACAACACGCAGCCTTGGCGGTTCGAGGTGAACGGCACCGTGATCGACGTCTTCCTGGACGGCTCTCGCGCGCTGCCCGCCGAGGACCCGACCGGCCGGGCGATGCGCATCGCCGCGGGCGCCGCGACGTTCAACCTGCGCTGCGCGGCAGCCTCGATGGGATACGGCAGCTGGTTCGGCCTGACGCCGAACCCGGCAGAACCCGACCTGGTCGCCCGCATCGTCGTCGAACCGACCGCCAGTCCCGACCGGGTGCTCAAGGACCTCTCCCGGCAGATCCCCCGCCGGCACACGAGCAGGGAGCCGGTCCGGCCGGTCCCCGTGTCGACTGACGCGCGGATCGCACTGACCCGGGCCGCTCTGGCCGAAGGCGCGGAGCTCACCTGGCTGCCGGCCGACAAGGTCCACGAGGTACTCGGCCTGCTGATCGACACCGACCTGCGCGAGATCGGCGACTGGCACCGCCGCGCCGAACGCGCCCACTGGGTCGGTGGAGATCGAGCCACCGACGGCGTCCCCAGCTCGGTGCTGGGACCGCGGTCGGCCGCCTACCCGGCACCCGTTCGCGACCTCGGCACGAGGCCGGCCGACCAGACCCGCGCGACGGCGACCTTCGAACCCGTGCCCGCCCTGGCGGTGCTGTCGACGGCCGGCGACTCGTTGGCCGACCAGCTCGCCGCGGGACTGGCGCTCCAGCGCACTCTGCTGATCGCCACCAGGGACGGCCTGAAGGCCGCCTTCCTGAACCAGCCACTGGAGTACGACGACCTGCGCCGTACCGTCCAGCGCATCACCGGGAAGCCCGGCTTCGCGCAGATGGTGATCCGGTTCGGCCACAGCACGGTGCAGGGCATCACGTCGAGGCGCCCCGTCTCCACCTTCGTCCACACCGGCGCAGAGGAGTCCTGATGAGCGAGGTCAAGAACCTGCAAGCCGAGATCGCTCGCTGGGAGAAGGATCTCGCCGCACTCGAGGACGAGTGCACCGCCGAGGGCTGGACCGAGCCGGAGAAGCTGCTCTTCACTCTCCAGCGGACGGCCGCGACCTACCGGCAACGAATCCTGCCGAAGATCGCGGCGGACCGGGCGCTGGTCCTACATGCGCTTCCGGACAGCAAGGCGGCGGTACTGACTGCCTACAGCACGATCATCATCGACGAGCTAGTCCGGCACGTCGACCGACTGGAGGAGCTGCGGTTCGAGCTGGTCCGAGTCGGCCAGACCGCACAACTCCAACTCCAGGCAGTCGAGAACCTGGCCGCCCTACGGGCTCTTGGCACGGTACTGCGGCGCTTCGGTCAGGAGCTCCTCAGCTCCCGGTGATCCCCCACGAAGCGCCGCAGCTCGGGCAGGACGAGGTTGGTGTCCTGTCCGAGCTGCGCACGTTGCCCGCCTTCAGCCAAGTGGTCGCGTTCATCCGCAGCGGAGGTGTCGTGAGTGCCAGTCCTGCTCTGGAGCGGCCGGCGTCAGGTGGACCTTCACATCGACCGCGGACGCTCCGGCGGGAGCCGCCGTCAGCGGGTTGATGTCGAGCTCGGCGATCTCCGGCACCGCTTCAGCGAGCCAGGCGATCCGGTAGAGCACATCCAGGACTGCGCTCTCGTCGGCGGCTGCGGCACCACGGTAGCCGGCCAGTAAGGGGGCGCAACGCAACGATCGCAGCATCTCGGTGGCGTCCAGGTCGGTGAGCGGGAGTCCCCGCCAGTGCCGATCCGCCATCAGGTCGGTGAGCACACCGCCGCTGCCGATCATCAGTACCGGACCGAACAACGAGTCGCGCACCAGCCCGGCGACGAGTTCGACTCCTGCCTGGGCCATCGCCTGCACCACCACGCGTGGATCGCCGACGGCTGCCGTCAGCTCGGCGTAGGCCTGTTCCAGCTCGACCGCACTCTGCAGCCCGAGCCGGACCCCACCCACGTCGGTCTTGTGCACGAGGCCGGTCGCCGCCGTCTTCAGCACGACCGGATAGCCGACCCGATCCGCCGCGTCCAGCGTCGCTTCCCGGGTCGCGGCCGTGAGCGCAGCGACCACTGGGATCCCAGCACACACCATCAACTGCTCGGCATGGTTCGGATCGAGCCAGCCGCCTTGGCGATGACCGGTCAGATAGTGCCGGACGATCGCCCGCGCACCGTCCTTGTCGACGCCCGTCACTTCCGGTAGGACGCCCTGGGGACGAGCCCGCCAGGCGGCGTACCGGACCGCATGGCCGAGGGCGCGAACTGCGGTCTCGGGGAACCCGTAGACGGGCAGGCTGGATCCGTCTTCCAGCGTCACCTGTGGTGCGGCCTCGGGTGCTCCAAGACAGTTGACGAGGACCGGCACAGTCGCTCCGGCCGCCGCCCGGGCGATCGCGGCGTACGTCTCCTCGACATCGCCCGCCCGGGTCGCCGCGTAGGTGACGATGACGGCATCCGCCTCGCCGCTGGCCAGAACGATCCTGATCGCGCGCTCCATCGTTTGCGGAGTCGCGGCCGCGCCAAGGTCCACCGGGTTCCCGGCGCCGACGGCACCAGTCCCCTCGATCAGCTCGCTCGTCGTGGCGGCGCTGAACTCCGGTACGTCGAGATCCGCGGCACCCGCTGCGTCAGCAGCCAGTACTCCGGCGCCGCCGGCGTTGCCGATGATCGCGAGCCGCCGGCCTCGCGGCAGTGGGCGGCCGGAGAGGACCCGGGCGGTGTCCACGAGTTCCTCCAGCGTCTCCATCCGCAGTACGCCGGACTGGGCGAACAGAGCGTCGACCGCGGTGTCCGGCGTCGCCGCCGCCGCTGTGTGCGACGCACCGGCCCGGCGTCCGCCGGTCGACCGGCCGCCCTTGACCACCAGTACCGGCTTCTTCCGGCCGACCAGCCGGGCGAGCCGGCCGAACTTGCGCGGATTGCCGAACGACTCCAGGTACAGACCGATCACATCGGTCCGGGGATCGTTCCACCAGTGCAGGAGAAGGTCGTTGCCGCTGACATCTACTTTGTTGCCCAGCGAGACGAACTCCGAGATCCCGAGCCCGGCCCGGCCGGCCTGGTCGAGGACCGCGATACCGACCGCACCGGACTGCGCGGCCAGCGCCAGCGAGCCGGCCGGCGGTTCGACGGTGGCGAAGGTGGCGTTCAGACGGACCTCGGGTGCGGTGTTGACGATTCCGAGGCAGTTCGGTCCGATCAGTCGGATGCTGTGCCGACGGGCGACCTCGAGCAGCTCTCGCTGGGCCTGGAGACAGTCCGCCCCGAGTTCAGAGAAACCAGAGCTGAGAATGACCGCTCCTTTGACACCGGCCAGGCCGCAACTCCGAAGTACCTCCACGACGCCGGCGGCAGGGACGGCGATCATCGCCAGGTCGACCAGCCCCGGGACGTCCGCGATCGACGGGTAGGCGGGGATTTCGCCGATCTTGCTCGCCCGCGGGTTCACGGCGTACAGCTGCCCGTCGAACCCGCCGGAGGCGAGATTCATCAGCACCTCGTGCCCGATCCCACCGGGCCGGCGACCTGCGCCGATCACAGCCACGCTGCGCGGCGACAGCAGCGGCTTCAGCGATCGCTCCTCGGCCGATCGCTCCCGCTCAGCCATCCGGTCCAGGGTGTTCGGGGAGTACGCGGTGTCCAGGGAAAGCTCGACCAGTCCGCTGTCCAGCTGGTGCACCTCCTCGAACCCCGAGTTCAGGAAGACCCGGAGCATCGGCCCGTTCTCGGCGAGGGTGTCGGCCAGCAGCCGCCGGATGCCTCGCTCGCGCGCGACAGCGGCCAACTGCTCGAGCAGCAACGTCCCGACCCCGCGACCATGCACGGCGTCATCGACCAGGAAGGCCATCTCGGCCTCGTCCGCGCTCATCGGCTCATAGCTCGCCACACCGGCCACCACGCCATCCACCTCGGCGACCAGGGCCACATGACCGTGTTCCGGTGCGGCCCCGGCCAGATAGTGGCTGTGCTCATCCGCGGCCGTGCGACTGATGCTGAAGAACCGCAGATAGATCGTCCGGTCCGACGCACGATGGTTGATGTCACGCAAGGCGGATTCGTCGTCAGCCCGTACTGGCCGGACATGGACGACCGAGCCGTCGGCCGCAAGGACGTCCCACCCGGCCGCAGAATGGGCGGGGACCTCGGGCCTGGCAGGTGCGCCACCAGCTACTGACCGGATCGTTGTCATCTCTGTCGTCCTCCTCGCAGCACGGATTCGTCTGATCTCTCCACTCCACCTCGTCGAGGCCCGCCGGAGCAGGGCCGGAGGAACTCGATCACTGCGGACCTTGGACCCTGTCTGCCGCGACAGCCCGCTCGACAAGGCCCGGGGCACGGACGACGCGGTCTGTCATCTCCTCACCGTCGTCTGCGTCTCGTATGGTCGCTAGGTAGGGGGCCGGGGCAGAGGAGACCAGCGAATGGCGCACGGCGAAGGCAAGAAGCGCAAGGGCTCGGGACGGCTGCCGAAGAAGGCCTACGAGCAGGAACTACTGCGCTTGCAGGCTGAACTCGTCAAGCTGCAGGAGTGGGTCCGGGTGGAGGGCGCCCGGGTGGTCGTGGTCTTCGAGGGCCGGGACGCGGCGGGCAAGGGCAGCACGATCAAGCGGGTGACGCAGTACCTCAATGCCCGCGTCGCCCGGATCGCCGCGCTGCCGGCGCCGACCGAACGGCAGCGCACCGAGTGGTACTTCCAGCGCTACATCGAGCATCTGCCCGCGGCCGGCGAACTCGTCCTGTTCGACCGCAGCTGGTACAACCGGGCCGGCGTCGAGCGCGTGATGGGCTTCTGCACCAACCAGGAGTACACGCGCTTCCTGCATCAGTGCCCGATCTTCGAGCGACTCCTGGTCGAGGACGGCGTCCTGCTGCGCAAATACTGGTTCTCCGTCAGCGACAGCGAGCAGGAGAACCGCTTCCGCAGCCGCCTCGAGGATCCGATGCGCCGCTGGAAGCTGTCTCCGATGGACCTCGAGTCGATCTCCCGTTGGGAGGACTACTCCCGCGCCAAGGACGAGATGTTCGTCCACACCGACATACCGGAGGCGCCGTGGTACGTGGTCGAGAGCGAGGACAAGCGGTCCGCGCGGATCAACATGATCGCGCACCTGCTCTCGACCATCCCGTACTACGAGGTGCAGCGCCCGCCGCTGGAGCTACCCCCGCGGCCGCCGTCCAAGGGATACGAACGGACACCGCGGGAGATGCAGACCCCGGTCCCGGACCATGCCTCGAAGGTCCGGCGGCCCTGAGCGACGGACAGCCTAGGCGTTCTGAAGCTCGGCGTCGCTGGATCGCCCCTTGGACAAGGTGTCCATCGGCTCGATCCGCACGGCGAGGTCGACGAACAGATGATCGATGTCGCGAACCTCCCGATGGATGATGGCGCGGTCGCTGAACAGCGAACCCCAGCAGCGTTTCACGGCTGCCAGCAGGGCGCGCCGCCCCTTCACCCCCACGAAGATCTCGTGCGGGCCGGTGAGGAAGTCGTCGAGACGGTCGTCCGAGACGACCAACTCGACGTCGGGTCCGCCGAAACGCGCACAGGCCTCCTCGAACGCGGCAGCCACGCCGGCGGGTACCTCGGCATCGAAGTACGCGTTGCGGATCTGTGCGCCTACAGCCACCAGATCGGCACCTTCGCGGAGGCGCCGGAGTTGGGTCGCGACCAGCGGCCTGAGCCGGGCAGCTCGGACGAACTCCCGGTAGGCGGCCTCAGTCGTCACGAAGCCGGGCTGCTCATCGGCCCGGAGTACGAACGGAGTGTCAATCATGGTGCTCCTCCTCCACATCTTTCAACACCCCCATTCCAGCGCCGCCGGCAACCGCTGATCAGTGCCGAAGGTCCTCGCTCGACCGGCAGAGGCCCCTCTACCTACTGACCGACTGCCCTGCCTCAGCGGCTGTCAGCAGCCGAAGCTCAAAGGAGAGAACGTTCACCGGCGGAGGAGAAAACTGATGTCCAGAAAGGTTCTGGTGGCCTACGCCACCAAGATGGGGTCGACGGCGGGCATCGCCGAGGAAATCGGCACCGAGCTCCGCCAGCACGGCCACCAGGTCGAGGTACGGAATGTGACCGCGGTCGACTCGATCACGGAGTACGACGCAGTCATCGTCGGCAGCGCGATCTACATCAGACGGTGGCGCCCGGAGGCCGTCCACTTCCTCCGCAGACACGCCGACGAACTCCGCGACCGCCAGGTCTGGCTCTTCCACAGCGGCCCGGTCGGCCCCGACCGCGAGCAGCCGCAGGCAATGCCACCCAACGTCCGCCGCCTCGCCCGCCGAATCGGCGCGACCCCCGCCATGACCTTCGCAGGCGCCCTCGATCCCGACACCGCCAAAGGTTTCCTAGCCCGCCAAATGGCCAAGGGCCCCCTCGCCACCGACTCCCGCGACTGGCCACAAATCACCGCCTGGTCCCAAGACCTGGCCGCAACGATCACCGCCGCCGAACACACCACCTGGCACCGCCTGATCTGAGGCCATGCTGCTCGGCGTGGCGCGGCGGCGATCAGGGGTGCCGGGCATGATGGGTGTGAATTCGGCACGCAGAGGTGAGGATCGGCTCTGCGAGAAGAGGGGGACCGTATGGCGTCCGGCAACTGGTCGTTCGACGACGATCTTGGACACCACGTCGAGGTAGCGAATCGACCGACCCGGGTTCTCGCCTACGCCCAGGCCGCGCAGACGCTGGCCCGCCTCGGAGTGCCTGTCGTGGGCTACTTCGGCTCCCAGCACCACGCCGACGCCGGTGCCCAGCCTGCGATGGCGGGCCTCGATGTGCCATCCGTCGGCTCCGGCGACGCTGTCGACCACGACCTGATCGCGACGCTGCAGCCTGACCTCCTGGTCGGCGTCAGCTACGCAGGCGAGGTGTACGGCGTCTCCGAAACCGTCGCGGCAAAACTCGCCGACATCGCGCCGATCCTGCTCATTCGCATCGCCGGAGATCCGGCTCTCGAGACGGTCATCGGGCGCTTCCATGAGCTGGCGGAAGCCTTGGGAACCACCCCGGATGCACCGGACGACGAGACAGAACTGACCTCGGCGATCGCCCGCCTGAACGAACAACCCGCAGTACAGGTGACGGCGCTGTCGGGCGGTACGCCCACCGACGCGTACGTGGCCAACCCGGCCTATTGGCCCAGCCTCCGTCTCCTGGCCGAGGCAGGCGTCCCCTTCACGCCGACCACCGCGAAAGGTGGTTGGGAAGTGGTGAAGTGGACCGACCTTCCCACCAGCCATCCCGCCGACATCCTGCTCTACGACCAACGCCCCAACTCGCTCGGGGACGAGCAACTGGCCACCATCCCAGCGTGGTCCGAACACCCAGCCGTACGAGCCGGCAACGTGCTGCCCTGGAACCCGGAACCACCCCTCACCTTCGAGGCCGCCGCCGCCTTCATCAACACGCTGACCACAGACCACCCTTAGGCGCTATCGCTGGCAGGTGGGATCGAGCAGCGTGAGGTCATCTGCGTGTCGAACAAGAAGCTGACCTGGTCAGTAGTGCACGGGATGTCCACCACCAGATGGGCGTACGACATCGGCTATGAGGTCATCGTCTGCGCAGACGCCTGTGCCGACCCTGACCCGCGGGCCTATGCCGCACTACTCGACGAATCGGTTTTCCCAGACAGCTGGATCGGCCTCTGGCGCATCGCCCGCGTCCTGCCAACGTCTCAGATCAACGAACTGCGACCACCCCAGGCCGACTGATCTCGGCAGCTCAGAAGGCGGGGAGCTCGAGGACGCCTCCTTGGTCGTCGTGGTGACCGGGCAGCGCGCCGACGTAGGTCACCCAGATCCTCGATCCGTCGGCCGAGGTCGCGATGCCGTTCAGCCGCGCGGCACCGAGCGAGTGACGCCCCAGACGAACTCTGCGGACGCCCACGATCGTGCCGTTCTGTCGCATCCGGACAATCGTGTCGTTGCCACGGTTGCAGACGTAGAAGTCGCTGCCCGGCTGCAGTGTCGTGTTGCTTGCCCGGTCGGGATGCGTGGTCTCGATCCGCACCGGAGCCAGGTCGAGCGGTTGAACCAAGGTGGACGACCTGATCGTGCGCAGTCCGCCGAGCAGGAAGACCTCGTTGCCCTGCGGGCCACCGATCGTCAGCTTGATGACCTTGATCGAATCGTCGAAGGGCTGACTCACGTACAGGACGAGCTCGGGCGCGTAGCTCATCACGACTCCGAGCCGCGGCAGCGGGACCGGCCCGCGGTGTCCCCTGTCCTGGCCCCAGGAACGATGGACAAGTGGCTGGACCGTACGCCGCGGTGCGATGCCGTCGAGCGCCTTCACCGTGTGCTCCTGTACGACGCTGCCATCGGCCACGACGACCGCGAACACGGCACGTCCGCTGCCGTCCGGCGATCGGCCGATGAGCGCAGTACCGACCGCCGCCTTGGAGATCGCGCCGGGAATGACCTGGGTCGGGGTACGGCCGGTGACATCGTCGAAGTAGACACCGCCCGTGCTCGGGTTGAGCGCGTTGTTCAGGGGACGTCCGTCCGGGTCGGCGATCGACGAGGAGCCGGGGCCGTTCAGCCCGTACGGCGCGTTGGCCGGCCAGAACCGGCCGAAGGCGTTGTTGATCGACATGCCGAGCGGGTTCGCGACCGCAGTCTGGTCCGCGGTCACGGCCGCGGGTGTGTAGAAGCCGTTGCGCCAGTTCGAGCTCTGCGCGCTGTACATCTGGACGGCCCCGCCCAGCGCGGACGCCTGCCCTCCCGAGGCCGCGAACAGGGCCGGTACGGCGAGGTCGGCGCCGGCCGGATCGACGGAAAGGAACGAACCCGCAGCCTGGTCGGGATTCGCCTTCGGAGCGCCGAAGTTCGACCTGCTTCCCACCAGGACGCGGGTCGGATCGCAGACCCGGCCCGGCTGCGTGAGTGCCGCAAGCACGGGATTGCTGTTGATCGGGCTACCCGACAGGAACGTGCCGACCGGAGCGATCGCGGAGGCCCCGGGAATGCCGACCGCCACGACGCGGCCGCTGATCGTCGGCACACCCCCGCGATCCTCGGCGTAGGCGCGCGGCGTGCCCGCGACCGCATCCACACCGGCAACCCCCGCCAAGCCGAACGCCACGAGAGCCTGGCGCCGACTGATCTGGAACCTGCCTTCGAACGTGTCTGTACCTGACATGATCCATCTCCCCCTACCGCATCTCTCCCTGCTGCATTGCTGACACAGACCGGCGCACCGCGCGGTCGTAAGAGTCCCTGCCCCCTGGCAGCGCATGACCAATTCAGAGACCGGCAAGTCGCGAAAAAGGGCGTCGAGCAGGCCCGATCGGTGAAGCCAATCTTCAACGCAGGAAGGGCATTTGTCACGGGTTCGGACACCACCGGCTCCCTGAGACCCCGGCCGGAAACTGGTCGCGTCGTGGGCGACCGGGCTGTGAGCTCCCTCTCTTTGCGGACCCCGCACGCCGTGTTCATAACAGGGTTATGCATAATGGGGTTATGGAACTGATTGTCTCCGGTGCCGCGCTGACTGTGGTGCTCGAAGATCTCGTCAGGCTCGTCCGCGAGATCTCCACAGCCGGCGACCTGAGCATGGCTGCCGCGAGTGCCCTGAACCGCCTCGGACGGGACGGGCCCCACGGGCTGACGGAGCTGGCCAACGCTCAGCGGGTCTCCCAGCCGGGGATGACGCAGTTGGTGACCCGGATGGAACGCGAAGGCCTCCTGCGCCGGACGGCGAACAGCGACGACCGCCGCGCCGTACTGGTGGAGGCAACCGACGCCGGCCTGGACCTCCTCAAGCGCCGGCGTGCGGAGCGCGCCGACGCCCTGGAGCACCTGCTCGACCAGCTCGATCCGCAGGATCGGGCCGCTATCGCCGCCGCACTACCCGCGCTTGCCCGGCTCGTCGAGGCCAAGGCATCCGACTGAATCCGCGCATCGACAAACACCACCCTCAGGAGAACTTTTCTATGTCCGCATCACAAGGGACGGCGCCTAGTCCGTTCAAGCAGCCGCGTGCCGTCTGGGCCGTGGCCTTCGCCTGCGTCGTCTCGTTCATGGGGATCGGGCTCGTCGATCCGATCCTGCCCGCGCTGGCCGGCAGCCTGCACGCCACGCCGAGCCAGGTGTCGCTGCTGTTCACCAGCTATCTGGTCGTGACCGCGGTCGCAATGCTGACCGTCGGCTGGGTGTCCAGCCGCATCGGCGCCAAGCGCACGCTGATCGCCGGCCTGATCCTGATCGTCGTGTTCGCCGGGCTCGCCGGTACCTCGAACACGATCGGCGGCATTGTCGGTTTCCGGGCCGGCTGGGGCCTGGGCAATGCCCTGTTCATCGCGACCAGCCTCGCCGTCATCGTGGCCTCGGCCAGCGGCGGCTTCGCCGGGGCGATCATCCTGTACGAGACAGCGCTCGGTCTCGGCATCGCGGTCGGGCCACTGCTCGGCGGCGAGCTCGGCAGCATCAGCTGGCGCTGGCCGTTCTTCGGCGTCGCGGTGCTGATGTTCATCGCCCTCGTCGCGACCATCGCGTTCGTCCCGGACCTTCCGAAGCCGGAGCACAAGACCTCGTTGGCCGCGCCGCTCAAGGCGTTGCGGCACCGCGGTCTGCTGACCATGGGGATCATGGCGCTGCTCTACAACTGGGGCTTCTTCACGATGCTCGGTTACGCGCCGTACCCGATGGAGCTCAACGCCCACAAGCTCGGCCTGGTCTTCACCGGCTGGGGCCTGCTGGTCGCGGCCTTCAGCGTGTTCTTCGCCCCGCGGCTGCAGGCGCGGTTCGGCACCGCGCCGGTGCTCTACGTCAACCTGTTCTGCCTCGGCATCGTGATGGCCGTCATCGCGATCGGCGTGAAGACTCCGTCGGCGGTCATCGTCGCGGTCATCGTCAGTGGCGCGTTCATCGGCATCAACAACACGCTGACCACCCAGGCGGTCATGCTCGTCTCTCCGGTGGAGCGTCCGGTCGCCTCATCGGCGTACGGCTTCGTCCGGTTCATCGGCGGCGGCCTCGCCCCGTTCGTCGCCGGCAAGCTCGCCGACGCCACCAACCTCAGCGTCCCCTTCTACCTCGGCGGCGTCGCCTTCCTCCTGGCCATCGCCGTTCTTGCCTCCGGCCACAAACTGGTCGCCGCGGCCGAGAAGGGCATGGTCGAAGGCGAAGAGGTGCGCCCGACCCTGCAACGCGTCGGGGACGCACCGACGGCGGAGTACCGCCCTGTCATCGTCGCGGTCAGCGCGACTGACGACGCCGCCGATATCGTCGACTCGGCTGCCATGCTCGCCCGTGATACCGGGAGCCCGCTGGAGGTCGTCCACATCCGTGAGACCGCCGTCGTCGAGGAGTCGGCGATCGACGCCGAGGATGCCGAGCAGGCACGCTCCGCGGTCCTGCACCACCTCGACCGACTGTTCGCGCACGGCATCGCCGCCACCGGTCAGGTACTCACCAGCGTCGGCGACCACGCCGCTGCAGGTCGGGTCCTCGCCCAGCACGCCGACGAAGTCGACGCGCGCGTCATCGCAGTCGGCCGCTCCCCGCGCGGCTCGGTGGCCCAGATCGCCGACGGCAGCTTCACTACCGCGCTGACCCACACCGCAGCCCGCACGGTCGTCCTCCTCGAACCCGGCAAAGCACCCCAACAGATGACAGACGACAGCCTGACGGCCTGACAGCAGCAGCCCCGATGGGGTCAGGGCATTGCTGGGGTGATGTCCATGTGGACTCGGTAGTCGATGATCTTGGTGTCGTGGAGTTCGATGACGGTGACGCAGGGCATGGCCAGGGCGGCGCCGGTCGGTGTTTCTGTGTGGATGGTGAAGCGGCAGAAGAGCTGGTCACCGAGTTCGGCGACCTGGTCGATCGAGTGCCGGACCCAGGGCAGCGCGGCCGCCGCGCCGGCGGTTGCGGCTTCGATCGCGTCGCGACCGACCAGGGTCGGCCCGTTGGCGAACGTGTACGTCGCGTCGGCGGCGAACCACCGCGCGAACCCGCCGGCGTCGCCCGAATCCACCTGGGCGCACATCGTCCGCACCATCTCCTCGCGCGCAGACGGCATGCGTCAGTCTTTCTTCTGCAGTTGCAGGCCGAACTCGGTCATGATCGCGCCGATCTTGGCCATGTCCCGCGGTCCCGGCGGCAACTCGCTGAGAGCCCGGTAGTAGTTCTCCAGCCCACCGGGCGACACCACGGCGACGATCCGCGTCACTTCGTCGAACGGATTGTGGAACATGTGCGGCACCCCGCGCGGCATCAGCAACGACGCACCGGCCTCGACGACGTGTTCCTCACCGGCCAGCTCGACCCGGACCTTGCCTGCCGTACAGATGAACAGCTCGTCCTCGCGGGTGTGGATGTGGGTCGGCGGTCCGCCGAGCCCCGGCGGTACGACGTACTCGAACAGCGAGTACGCGCCCTTGGTGTCCTCGCCCGTCAGCCGGACATGGATGCCCAGTCCGATCGCGCCGACGTTGTCACCGTCGTCGGGGTGGACCACTCGGTGCTGACTGGGTGTCTGAAGAGTCATGATCGTCCTCCGGTACGGCGGGTCAGGCGGATGGGATGAGTGGGTTGCGCTGCTCGGTCGATCCCGCGAGTCGCTGGAGCAGCCGCGGCGTGAGCTTTCCGTACGCCGCCGGCGAAACCGGGTTGAGCCAGTGGGACGCTCTGGTCGCCCTGGGAATCTGCAGGTCGAGATCGCCGAGTACTTCGTCGATGTTCTTCAGGGAGAACGGGATGATCTTGGTGCCCCGGCAATGGTGGGTGGCGGTCGCGACGTCCATGAACGCGAGCTGCGCCGTCACCGCCTCCCTGCGCTGCTCCACCGGCGGCAGGTCCAGCGTGCCGGCCAGGTCCGCGGCGATCCACAAAGCTGCCATCTCGGCGTTGAGCGGCGAGAAGAACGACGAGTTGTAGCCGTTGAAATACAGCCCGCGTACGTCGATCGGCTGGATCTGCCGGTAGAGCAGGAAGTTGCCCCGGGCATCGAACAGCGACTGCTGCACGTCCTCTTCCAGGAAAGGGACGCCCTGAACGAAACCGGTGGCACAGACGATCAGGTCGGCCGGCAGCACGGCGCCGTTGGCCAGCTCCGCGCTCGGCTGACCGTCGACCACCAGGAGTCGCCGGATCGTCAGGTCGCGGTGGACGACGATGCTGCCGTCCGCGACGCCTTCGAAGAATCCCTCGGTAGCGAGCCCGATCGCGCCCTTGACGATGTCCTCCATCTGCCCCTGCGGGACCAGACCTGCCTGCTCGAGTTTGAACTGGCGGACCGACACCGAGCCGATGGAGTTCAGCATCGAGCGCCGCATCCCGTTGCCCGGCCCGTGCAGGAACTTCTCCATTCCTCGCAGCCGCAGATACCGGAACAGCGCCTCACCCATCCTGGTCAGCAGGAGCATCTTGAAGTTGAGGACGCCGCCGACCTTGCGCGGGACCTTCCACAGCAGCTGCCGGGCGATCACATCGGTGCTGGCGGCAACCGTACTGATCGGGACAGTCACGTCGCAGGCAGACTTGCCGTAGCCGACCACCAGCACCCGCTTGCCGCGAGCCTGTTCGGCATCGTGAAAGTCCGTTGCCGCCAGCACCTTCCCACCAGCGGTGGCGTACTCCGTCCGTCCCTCGAACTCTGGCACCGCCGGCTCACAGAAGACGCCGTTGGCAACGACCACCCGGTCGTACCGTGTCTCCTGCCCTGCGGCGCCCACCAACCAGCCGTCGTCCGCTCTCACCACACTGGTGACCGTGGTCGACAACCGCAGCAACGGATCCAACCCTGATGCGGTCGCGTACGCCGCGAGGTACTCCTGCACCTGCGCACCGGTCGGCCACTCGGGGAATCCCTTGGGCATCGGGAAGTCCGAGAACGAGTACTGCGCCGCCGGGCTCTGCGTCGTCAGTCCGGGGTACCGGCGGGTCTGGCTCCACACTCCCCCGACATCGGGCGCCCGGTCGAAGATCTCGACCTCGTGGCCGCCCTGCACCAGCACCTTCGCCGTCGTGAGGCCGGCCACGCCGGCCCCGATGATCGCGATCTTCACGCTGGACCTCCCTGTGTCGTGGCTCACAGCCTGCTGGCTCCGCCGGGAGCCGGACAACAGCCGGTCCCACTGAGCGGGACTCCGACCGGTCAGCGACGCTGCGAGTACGCCCGCGAGGCAGCGGAGGCGGCCAGACAGACCGCCGGAGCCATCCGGTTCACCCGGACCCCGGCGACTGGGCCGGTGACCGACACAGCCGCGACGATCACATTGAGCGGGCCGAAGATGGGCGCTGCGACGCAGGCCACGCCGACGTTGCCCTCTTCGCGCTCAGCCGCCCAACCCTGGTCCGGAATCGCGGCCAACAGCCGGCGGAGCGCCTCCGGCGAGGTCGTCGTCCGCGACGTGCGCGGCTCCAGACCGGCAGCCAGTACGGCGTTCACGGTCTCGGCCGGCGAGAACGCGAGAATCGCGCGACCGAGAGCCGAGCAGTGGGCGGGAATCCGGCCGCCGACCTGCGACAGCATGGGCATTCGCCGGTGTCCGGTGATCTTGTCGACGACCAGGACGTTCGCGCCGTCGAGTACGCCGAGTTGCACCGTCGTCCGGGTGGCGGCGTACAGATCCTGCAGGAACGGGAGGACCGCTTCGCGCAGTTCGTGCCGGACCGGGGCAAGACCGGAGACCTCGAACAGCTTGTTCCCGATCCGGTACCGCTCACCGGGTTTGTCGAGCCAGCCGAGCTTGATCATCGTCGTCGCGGTCCTGTGCACCGTGGACCGCGGCAGGTCACTGCGACGGACCAACTCGGCCAGGGTCAGCTCGCGATGGGTGGCATCGAAGGCGTCCAGGATCGCGGCGGCGCGATCGAGTCCGCCGCTGCCTCCTCCTGCGCCCGAGTCCCGCTCAGCGGGACTGGTCGTTGGTGGCGTCATGTCTTCCCCTCACGCTGGGCGAAACACGTTACAGCCGCAGCCGGGAGGTCGCCATCAACGCCAAGACAGCGCTCGTCGGCGGTGGCGCCGCCGGCATCGGACGTGCCGCCGCCGAAGCGCTCATCGCCGACGGTCACCGGGTGACGATCACCGGCCGGACCGCCGAGACCCTCGAACTGGCAGCCAAGGAGCTGTCTGCCGAGGCGTTCGTCTCGGATCTGGCGGATCCGACGGCCGACCTGAGCGCCGCGCAGTACGACGTACTGGTACTCAACGCTGGTGGTCCGCCACCCGGCCGGATCCTCGACGTCGGCGACGCCCAGTGGCACGCGGCAATGGAACTCCTGCTACTCGGACCGCTCCGACTCGCAAGGCTGGCCCTCCCCGCGATGGCCGAGCGCGGCTTCGGCCGCGTCATCGTGGTCACCTCGACCGCC
>NZ_DASRXP010000566.1:0-11161 GCF_035687465.1 Kribbella sp. | reverse complement strand
CTCTGGGGACGGGTCTGATCACGAACCGCCCACTGATCGGAGCATCATGAAACGCAAACACCTGTCCGTAGCAATAGCCGCGATAGCCGCCGTGGTGATGTCCGTGCTGGTCGTCCCCGCAGCACAGGCCGCGCCGGTGAGCGCCGCCTTCACCAAGGTCTCCGACTGGGGCAGCGGATTCGAGGGCAAGGTCACTGTCACCAACGGCACCACCAGTTCGATCAGTACCTGGTCGATCGCCCTGGACTTCCCGTCCGGCTACTCGATCAGCAGTTCCTGGGACGCGACCCGCGCCAGCAGTGGCCAGACGCACACCTTCACCCCGCCCAGCTGGGCCGGACCGCTCGCGCCCGGCGCCAGCGTCACCTTCGGCTTCAACGGCAGCCCGGGCAACTTCCCCGGTATCGCGGCCTGCCGGCTCAACGGTGGTTCCTGCACTGGCGGTGGCGGCGGAACAGTTCCCGGCGCACCCAGCGGACTCACCGGTACTTCGACCGCGTCGTCCGTCAGCTTGTCCTGGTCCGCCGCTAGCGGGGCGACCAGCTACAACGTCTACCGCAACGGTACGAAGGTGGGTACGCCGACCGGTACGTCGTACACGGACTCCGGGCTGGCCGCCAACACGGCGTACAGCTACCAGGTCAGTGGTTCCAACAGTGCAGGTGAAGGCGCCAAGAGCGGCTCCATCTCCGTCACGACCAAGACAGGCGGCACCGATCCCGTCGGCACCCGCCGGGCCGCGCCCTACCTCTACATGGGCTGGGGCAACCCGCCGAGCCCAACGACGGTCATGAACGCCACCGGCATCAAGTGGTTCACCATGGCCTTCATCCTGTCGTCCGGCGGCTGCAACGCGGCCTGGGACGGTAGCCGGCCACTACAAGGCAGTGCGGATGCGACTGCGATCTCGCAGATCCGCGCGGCCGGCGGCGACATCGTGCCGTCGATCGGCGGCTGGAGCGGCAACAAGCTGGGCCCGAACTGCAGTACTCCGGAAGCCCTGGCCGGCGCCTACCAGCAGGTGATCAGCGCCTACGGCCTCAAGGCGATCGACATCGACATCGAGAACACGGACGAGTTCGAGAGCGAGGTGGTCCAGGACCGCATCCTGAACGCCCTCAAGATCGTCAAGCAGAACAACCCCGGCATCCAGACGATACTTACGTTCGGCACCTCAACGACGGGTCCGAACTACTGGGGCAACCGACTGATCGAGCGGTCGGCGGCACTCGGCGCGAACATCGACATCTTCACGCTGATGCCGTTCGACTTCGGCAGCTCCAACATCTACAACGACACCGTGGGTGCGTCCACCGGTCTGAACAACAAGCTGAAGGCAGTCTTCGGCTGGACCACCGCGCAGGCCTACTCCCACCAGGGCATCTCCGGCATGAACGGTCTGTCCGACCAGCAGGAGATGACCACCACGGCGACCTGGCAGAACATCACCACCTGGGCCAAGAACAACGGTCTGGGCCGGCTGGCGTTCTGGTCGGTGAACCGCGACCGCGGCTGCGCCGGCGGCGGCGTGGTCTCCAACTGCAGCGGCATCGCCCAGCCCGACTGGGAGTTCACCCGCATCACCGCCGGCTTCTAACAGCGGCCCGTACTGCGGCAGGCGGGTCAATTCGCCTGCCGCAGTACGCCGTTGCGTCCGAAGACCCGAGGGGCAGGCCCCACTCCCCTTCGGACGCAAGGGGGATCAGGGTTCCAGGGACTGGATGAAGGTGCGGAGGCGCTCCGCTGCCGGCGAGAGTTCACCGCGGAGCCGCCATGTCAGGCCGATGTCCCGGCGGGCTTTGACGCCGGCCAGTGGGACAGGTGTGGCTCCGCTTTCCGTGCCACGCACAGCACCGCCAGGCAGTACTGCGACGCCGAGGCCGGCGCCGACGAGGCGGTCGACGGTCGTCAGGTCGGTTGATTCGAAGGCGACATGGGGAGTGAACCCGGCGGCCCGGCAGAGCTCGTCGGTGACACGGCGGAAGCCGAAGTCGGGGCGCAGAGCGACAAAGGGCTCAGCCGCAGCTTCAGCCAGGCTGACGTGGTCCAGGCCGGCCAAGGCATGCCCGGGTGGGACATAGAGACAAAGGCGCTGACGCTCGAGCAGATGCCAGCCGAAGATGTCCCGGTCCGGCCGCGGTCCGGTGATGCCGAGTTCTGCCTCACCTGACTCCAAGTCGCGGACGATGTCGTGCGACGGCTCCTCCCGCAGCGCGAAGCGGATGCCCGGTGCCGTCGCCCGGAACGCCTTCAAGAGATCCGGAACGACGCCTGTCGCGACCGAGTGCAGAAAGGCCAGCCGGACGGTGCCCGAGTCGGGATCCATCAACGCGTCGATCCGCTGCGCAGCCGCATCCACGGCAGCAACTCCGGCTCGGGCCGACTCGAGCACGATCCGGCCATAGGGATTGAGGCGCAGCCCACGGTGCTCACGCTCGAACAGGCGGACTCCGAAAGCGTCCTCGACCCGGCGGAGTGACCGCGACAGATTCGGCTGGCTGGTCCCGAGGACGGCGGCCGCGTCGGTGAGGTGTTCGGTCTCCGCCAGCACCACGAACCACCGAAGGTCATCGACATTCATGCGGAAAGCGTATCGATACCAACCAGAGCAGACATTTTACGTATGACGAAACACCTGGCACCGTCATTCCCATGCAGACTGCGGCCAGACAGCCGGCCGGGTATCTCCCCGGCGAGGCGGGGTATCGCAGACTCTCCATAGCCTTGTTCACGGCCGGTCTGGCCACGTTCGCCATGCTCTACAGCACCCAACCGCTGCTGCCGGAGCTAGTCACGGCCTTCAAGGTCTCACCCAGCCAGAGCGCCTTCAGCGTGTCCTTCGCCACGCTCGGCCTGGGGATCGCCCTCCTGATCGCCGGACCCGCATCAGAGGTCTTCGGCCGCACCAAGTTGATGCGCTGGTCTGTAGCGGTGGCCGCGCTTGTCGCCGTGCTCTGCACCTTCTCCCCGAACTGGGAGACCTTGCTCGCACTCAGAGGAGTTCAGGGTGTCGCACTGGCCGGACTTCCCGCGGTAGCGATGGCCTACCTGAGAGAAGAGGTCCACGAGTCCAGCCACGCACGCGCCAGTGGGCTCTACGTCGCCGGGACAGCAGTAGGCGGCATGACCGGCCGCCTGGTGGCAGGTGGACTGGCAGACCTCGGCGGCTGGCGAGCAGCCCTCGGCGGGATCGCAGTACTCGGTGTGGTCTGCGCGGTGCTCGTGACCTTCTTACTGCCGGACTCCAAGAACTTCGTCGCCACACCTCCCAGCCCGCGCCGGTTGCTGCAGCAGACCGCACGAGTCCTCAAGGATCCAGCTCTGCTCGCCCTCTACGGCATTGCCGCCACCGCGATGGGTGCCTTCGTCGCCGTTTACAACGCGACCGGCTTCAGACTGGCGGCAGCGCCGTACGGGTTAGGGCCGGGGTTGGCCGGGTTGGTGTTCGCGGTCTACCTACTGGGCTCGGCGGCCTCGGCAGTGGCGGGTCGGTTGGCCGACAAGTACGGCAGGCGCACGGTGGTGCCGATCGGCTGCCTAGTCACGCTGGCGGGTCTCGCCATCACACTCAGCGGACCACTGCCGCTGATCGTCGCCGGGCTAGCGGTGATGACGGCCGGCTTCTTCGCGGTACACGGCGTGGCCAGTGGCTGGGTGGCAGTCCGGGCTCATGCGGGCGGCGGCGGAACAGGCCAGGCGGCAGGCCTGTACCTCTTCGCCTACTACCTAGGCTCATCCGTGTTCGGCGGCCTAGCCGGTACTGCGTGGTCGCGCGCCGCGTGGCCAGGGGTTGTCGCCGAGGCAGCTGTCCTCTTCATCGCCGCCCTGCTCCTGGCTCTCGCGCTCAGGAGCATTCCGAGCCGGGTGGGAAACTAGCCACGTGACCCGAGCAACCGAGGCAGCAGACGAGTTGGACCTGGCCTACGAGGAGACGCGGCACGGCCGGGTGAACTCCCTCGAGGAAGCAGCCGCGGCCCGGGGCATCGAACCGGCGAAGCTGATCAAGACGATCGTGGTCCGGCTCTCCGACGACGACTACCGGTTCGTGCTCGTCCCAGGCGACCGGGAGATCGCTTGGCCGAAGCTGCGCGCCCTGCTCGGCATCAACCGCATCTCGATGCCCAGCGCCGACACCGCGCTCGAGGTGACCGGCTACGTCCGCGGCACGATCACTCCGCTCGGCAGCACGAACGCCTGGCCGGTGATCGCCGACGAGCGGATCACCGGGACCATCTCGATCGGCGGCGGTGAGCACGGCGTCGGTCTGACCGTGGACGCCGAGGCCCTGGTGAAGGCACTCAACGCCACAGTCGCCGACGTAACTTAAACCAGCAACCCGCGCTGCCCGGCTCGTAGTCCGGCTTGGAAGCGTGTGGTGGCATCCAGCGCCTTGAGGATCCGCTGCATGCGCCGCTCGACAGTCCGCTGCGCCACCCCGAGCCGCCTGGCTATCGCCTGGTCGGTCAGACCCGCGGCCGCCAGTGCCAGCAACTGCTGGTCCTCCGCAGTCAACGGTCCTTCCGCAGGCTCCGGGGACAGCGACGTCGCCTGCTGCCACAACAGCTCGAACAGCCGCAGCAACGCATCCAGCAAGGTCGACGGCCCGAGCTCCACCACGACATCACCACCGGTCTGCAGCAACCCCGTACGCCGGTCCGCAACCACCAGCTTCAGTGGTACGTCGCGCAGCATCCGGCACATGGTCCCCGCGGAACGAGCAGCCGCAAGCTCCGCCGGATCCATCAGCGCAGCCATGTCGTAGATGGTCCGGTACGTCACCCCGATCGCCCGGCGAGGCTCGATCGGCAACACGGCGTACGGCGGCTTGTCGAGGATCAGCACCTCGCTCTGCGCACTCTGCTGCGCCTGGTAGTACCGCTGGGCGATCGCCTCCACTCCTCGAATCACCGTGAACGGCCCGGTCTGTCGCGCGGCCTGGAACTCCTGGGTGAGGACAGACGCCCCCAGCCTGGCCTGGACGATAGCGGCCTGCTTGCGGAGCGCCAGGAGTTCCACCGCGGCCTCGGGAACCGCCGGGGTGTACCGGGCCGGGCGTCCCGGCGTACGGGATGCCAGGCCTAGGGACAGCAGTGATCTCAGGTGCCGGGCCACCCTGGCAGCGGGCCAGCCGGTGTGGGTGACCAGGTCGGTTGTGGTGGCTTCCGGGCGGGCCAGAAGTGCGCGGTAGAGCTGCTCGTCCTCGGAGCAGATACCGAGCGCTTCCAGCACCGGAGCCGGTCGGTAGCTGTGCATGATCAGGGAAGGGCGTGGACGTGGGAGCCGACCTGGTTGGAGAACGCGTTGCCGTTCGTGGCGTCCCAGTTGGTCGACCAGGTCATCGCGCCGCGCAGCGTGGGCCAAGTGGTGCTCGGCTTGAAGCTGCCGCAGTTGGTGCCCTTGGTGAGGCAGTCCAGCGCGTTGTTCACGATCGTCGGTGATACGTACCCACTCCCCGCCGCCTGACTGGAGGCGGGCAGGCCCAGCCCGACCTGATCGGCCCGGAGCCCGTTCTGCAGCATGATGCAGGCCTGTGCGGTGATGAAGTCCACCGAGCCCTGCGAGTACACCTGGCCGTTGCAGCCGTTCATCGAGCCGGAATTGTAGTACTGGACGTTGACCACGGTCAGGATGTCCTTGATGTTCAGCGCCAGCTTGAAGTACTCGAAGCTGGTGCTTTGCATGTCGATCGTCTGCGGTGCCATCGTGATCACCAGGCCGGCGCCGAACTGACTGCGCAGGCTCTGCAGTGCCTGACCCATGTACTGCGCGTTCACCCCGTTCTCCAGGTCGATGTCGATCCCGTCGAACCCGTACTCACGTAGTACGGACAGAGCGCTGCTGGCGAAGTTGGTAGCGGCTGTGGCGTTTGCTACCGAGATGGTGCCGTTCTGGCCGCCCACAGACAGGATGACCTTCTTGCCGGCAGCTTGCTTGGCAGCGATGTCGGCCTTGAAGTTCGCGGCCGTGTAGCCACCTAGGCCGCTGGCCAGGCCCGGGTCCAGTGTGAAGCTGATCGCACCCTGCCTAGCCGGGTCGGCATCGGCAAAGGCCACAGCGATCAGGTCGTAGTTGGCCTGCACATCTCGGATCCGCTGCAGCGCGGCACCGTTGTTGAAGTTGTGCCAGTACCCCGTGAGGATGTGCTTCGGCAAGTTGCCCGGCGGAGGGGTAGTCGGGCCGCTGGAGGTGGTGCCGGACACCGCCGCGCCGTACGGCGAGCAGTTACCGGCCGCGTCGCACGCGCGGACCTTGAAGCTGTAGGTGGTGCTCGGGTTGAGCCCGCCGGCCGTCCAGCTGGTCACATTGCCGACGCTCTGTGCAGCATCGGTACCGCGGACCACGTCGTACCGGGTCACGCCGTTCGCGTCCGAGGCGGCGGACCAGTTCAGCTGCAACGAGCTGGAGGTCGGGCTGCCCACCGTGAGCCCACCCGGCGTCGTCGGCGCTGTGGTGTCCGGCGGCGGCGCGGTACCTCCCGGGCCGTCCAGTACTACGTCGTCCGCCTGGTACGCCGGAAGGCCGTACCACCCGTGCAGGTAGACCGTCACCGTGCTGGTGGACGCACTGGTCGTGAAGGTCGTCGTGAGCTGGTTCCAGGCAGTGCCGGAGCTCCAGGTGCTGGTGCCGCCGTCGGCACCCAGGTAGACGTTCGACCCCTTCACCCAGGCCGACAGGGTGTAGGTCGAACTGGGCCGGACGGAGACCGACTGGCTACATCGGGCGTTGTCGCCGGAGGTCGGGCTGCCCTGCAGCGCGTAGGTCCCACTGTGAGCAGAACCACTGACGGCGGCGCCCGTTCCGGCCGAGCAGGACCAGCCGGCCAGCGAGCCGGTTTCGAAGGTTCCGTTCGTGACCAGGTTGGTCGCCGCGGAGCTGGCGCCGGGCAGGAGCAGCACGCCGGTGACGGCGAGGACGAGCGTCAGCAGGGCGGAGATGATCGCGGACTGGGGGCGGCGGGTTCGCGGACTCATGAGACACAAAGTGTGACCAGTCAACTACATTGTCAAGACCCTACATAAAGTGGGAGCGCTCTCACGCTCAGAAAAGATGAGGAATGTACAGTCCTCTGACATTGACGGGTCGATGAACGGCGAGAAACAGCCGACGACCTGTTCGGAGAAAGGCGACGGCCCCCGGCGGGGGGGTGACCGGGGGCCGTCTTCGGCCACGGGCTCGGGGGGAGGAGCCGGGGGCCGATCAGGAGGCGACAGTGTGTCACTGTCGAGGAGTATGTACCCCCCGAATCCGGATCCCACACATCTCAGTTGGATTGCAACCGAGCGCGTTTTCCCCGGGCGCCGGGTCCCCTCATCGGGGCTCCCGGACCAGTGCCACTGTCACACTGCTCAATAGTCTAACGGGAGAGTAGGCCACACGAAAGGCCGGGCCCCTCGGCGTTTCGTCCACCGCCCTATGCTCGGTCTTATGGAGCACCTGGGGACGGCCCGTCCGGCCGCCTTCTTCGACCTGGACAAGACCATCATCGCGCGGTCCAGCACCCTCGCCTTCTCGAGGCCGTTCTACGCCGGCGGGCTGATCAACCGGCGGACGGTGCTACGCAGCGCCTACGCCCAGTTCGTCTACCTGCTGGGTGGCGCGGACCACGACCAGATGGAGCGGATGCGGGAGTACCTGTCCGCTATGTGCACGGGCTGGGACGTGGAAACGGTCCGCTCGATCGTCGCCGACACCCTGCACCACATCGTCGACCCGATCGTCTACGACGAGGCGGTGACGCTGATCGAGGAGCACCACGCGGCCGGCCGGGACGTGGTGATCGTGTCCTCCTCCGGCTTCGAGGTGGTCGAGCCGATCGGCCGGATGCTCGGCGCCGACAAGGTGATCGCCACCCGGATGGTAGTTGCCGACGGCAAGTACACCGGTGAGATCGAGGAGTACGTCTACGGACCGTACAAGGCGACCGCGATCACCACGCTGGCCGCGGCGGAAGGCTATGCCCTGCAGGATTCCTACGCCTACTCGGACTCCGTCACCGACGAGCCGATGCTGGCCGCGGTCGGCCATCCGGTCGCGGTGAACCCCGACAAAGCGCTGCGCCGGCTCGCGATCGGGCGCGACTGGCCGGTGCTCGACTTCACCAAACCGGTGGCGCTGACCGAGCGTACCCGGTTCCGCGAGGTGCGCCGTCCGGCCGTCGCCGCGACCGCCGTCGGCGCCGGTCTGGCCGCCGCCGGACTGCTGCTGTACGCCGCCCGGCGGCGGGCCCGGCTGGCAGAAAGCTGAGGATCCACACAATTTTCACAGCTTCATCAAGGCCGCTCTAGCCCTTCCCAGAAAGGGCTTTCGGGAGTACAAAGGAAGACACAAGGGACCTCGGTCCTGTAGAGATTGCACGGCAGCCAGGCACCCACGCGGCGACCAGCCCATCCCAACCGGGCAGCACGACCCAGGCTAGTCCTGTGGCGGCAGACAAGGTGCACGCATGGTAACCAGGCCTACGTGCCAGCGACGGCGCTCTCGTTGGAGAGCGCCGTTCGCATGGGTGGGCCTGGTGCTCAATTCCCTTGTGGGGCAGAGATGTTGAGCGGTGAACGTTCGGCACCGAGGGCCACCACCTCACAGGACCGCAGCAACCAGTCCCGTACTCCGGTCAGTCCGCCGCCGGCGTAGTCCCGCAGCCCCGACGGATACGATCCCCCCAGCTCCAGGTGGCCCACCTCCGGCACCGTGACCGCCACCGGATCGATGCCGCGGGCAACCAATACGCAGCGTTCCGCAGCGCGGGCGACCAAGCCGTTCGCGGTCGGAAAAGGCCGGAGCACCGCGAGTTCCGCGTGCACCACGGCGGCGACGACGATGGCCGGAGCCTTCGTCGGCGAGGTCAGCGCCTTTGCCAGTCCGCTCAGGCGCTCCCACATCACGTCCGCGGGCGGTGCCGTCGGCAGGCCCGCGATGTCGTCGGGCACCGGCTCGCGACTGGTCCGCAGGTGGCCCAACTGGTCTTCCGATCCCAGGTCGACCGCGGCCAACTGGTGGAGTCTGGTCCAGACCTGAATGGGTGCGGTATCGACCTGCTTGGCGAGGCCCATCAGTTCACCGGTCATCCGCACCGCGCCCGACGAGAGCGGGTCGCCGGCGCCCCGGCGTACCTGATCGAGCGTCGACGGGCTGCCGGCCAGCGCAGCGGAAGCGTGGGCGCCCCGGAGCAGGGCCTCGGCGGTGACGTCGGAGCCGACCTTGCGCAGCCCCCGGTCCCGGAGCAGCACGTCGACCGCGTCGCGGGCCGCCCGAGCCGCCGACCCGACCCCTTCGAGACCGCCCAGTGGTTCGAACACGTCAGCCGTCATGCCCTTGAGCCTAGGATGCATTCCCATGGCCGCCAGCACCGACTCCGCCGGGGTCCCGACGTTCAGCATCGTGGTCCCGTGTCACAACTCACGGGCCTGGCTGCGACCGTGCCTGGACTCGGTGCTGAGCCAGTCGTTCTCGGACTTCGAGATCATCTGCGTGGACGACGCCGGCACCGACGGCTCCGGCCGGATCCTGGACGAGTACGCCGCCGCCGACCCCCGGGTCCGGGCGCTGCACCTGGAGGAGAACGTCGGCCTCGGGCTGACCCGGAACGCCGGGATGAAGGAGTGCCGCGGCGACTACGTGCTCTTCCTGGACGCCGACGACGTCTATCTGCCCGGCTCGCTGGAGGCGATCGCCGCCCGGATCGACGCGACCGGCCGGCCGGACATCATGATGTTCGACTACGAGCGGATCTTCTGGGACGGCAAGGTGGTCCGCAACCAGCGGCACGACGCGTTCGCCAGGGAGGGCGCGGGGGTCTTCACGGCGGCCGAGCGGCCGGTCTTCCTGACCTTTCTCGAGGTGGTCTGGAACAAGGCCTGCCGCCGCGACTTCCTCACCCGGCACGGCTTCGCCTTCACGGCCGGGTACTACGAGGACGCGCCCTGGACGTACTCCACCATGCTCACGGCCGAGCGGATCGCCACCCTGGACCGGGTGGTGGTGCACTACCGGCAGCACCGGACCGGCGGCAACATCCACGCCACCCGGACCCGCAAGCAGTTCGACATCTTCGACCAGTACGACCGGGTGCACGCCTTCATCACCTCGGACCCCGAGCTGGCCGGCTGGCGGCGGTTCGCCTTCGACCGGTCGCTCGACCACATCCTGGCTGTCCTCGCCAGGCCCGAGCGACTGGACCCGGACGACCGGGCCGAGTTCTTCCACGCGGCACATGCCTTCGCCAAGCGGTGGAAGCCCGAGGGCTACGCCGCCGACCGGACCAGCCGGGGCTTCAAGCGGTGGCAGCTCATCCACGACGACTACGCGACGTACTGCACGCTCAAGCTGAGTGCCAAGGTGCTGCACGTGCCCAGCCCGCGCAAGGCGGTCGGCAAGCTGCTGCACCGCGGCGAGCTGGACCCGAACCTGGCCCTGTACGGCGCGTACTGGTTCAAGCAGTACGCCTGCAACCCCCGGGCGATCTATGAGAAGGCGGCCGAGCTCGCACCGCAGCTGCGCGGGGTCTGGGTGATCGACGCCGACCACGTGACCGCCATCCCCGAGGGGGTGGAGTACGTGATCGCGGGCTCACCGGCGTACGAGCGGCTGGTGCACCGGGCGACGTACTTCATCAGCAACATGAACCTGCCGCGCGAGCTGGACAAGCGCGAGGGGCAGATCCACCTGCAGACCCAGCACGGCACCCCGCTGAAGACGATGGGCACCGACCTGCGGAACTACCCGGTCGCGGCGAAGGACCTCGACCTGGAGGAGCTGATGCGCCAGGTCGACCGATGGGACTTCAACCTGTCCTCGAACCGGTACTCCTCGGAGATCTGGGAACGGACCTACCCCTCGTACTTCGAGGAGCTGGAGTACGGCCTCCCACGGAACGACCGGCTGCTGAACGCCACGGTGGACGAGGTCCGGGCGATCAGGTCCTCCCTCGGCATCGACGATTCGCATCTCGTCGTGCTGTACGCGCCCACCTTCCGGGACACGCAGGACGCAGTACGGACGCCTAGCGGGATGGTGGATCTCGGCGGGGACGGGGTCCATCTGGATCTGGACCGGCTGGCCACTGCGGCCGGGGATCACGGGCGGGTCCTGGTCCGGACGCACTACTCGCTGGCGAAGGCGCCGTCGTCACAGTCGGACCGGGTGATGGACGTGTCGGAGCACC